>JAACDV010000058.1 GCA_009936825.1 Bacteroidota bacterium
GCACCAGCATCAGTGTCAGTGTCAGCAAGTGTAGCGGCCTGAAGGGATCGCAAAAGCGGGCTAGTTTCAACAAGATGCAGCGGGGCGGTAGCCAGCGACGGCATCAAATGCTGCCAGACCTGACGCATGTCACGCATCAATGTACCGCGGCCCGGGCCAGCCTCAACAATGACCGCGTTTTCAGGCTGACCGGACAGCTCAAACATATGCGCCAGAAACAGTCCGCACATCTCGCCAAACAATCCGGAAATTTCGGGGGCGGTGACAAAATCGCCAGCGATGCCAAACGGATCCTTGCTGGCGTAATAGCCGCCATCAGCACCGCCAAGACAAATCGCCATAAAGTCATCGACACCCAGTGGCCCGCCCTCGGTAATGCGGGCCATCAGGTCTGCGCCGAGGTCGCAAGCTTTATCCTGATGGGGCAAACTCATGATTTCTTCTGCCCCCACCAAATCCACAGTCCACCAGCGATCATTGGCAGGCATAGGAACTGCCCCATCGTTGCCAGCCCGAATAGCGTTCCAAGGTGGGCATCAGGCTCGCGGACAAATTCGATGAAAAAGCGCGCGGCCCCGTATCCGGTTAACAAGGCCGCGGTCATCCGTCCGGGATGGGACAGCCAGCCGCGCCGAAAGCCGAAAATCATAACCAACCCCAACCCCAGCCCTTCCAGCCCTGCTTCATAGAGCTGGCTTGGATGGCGCGCCAGACCATCGCTGTAAGGAAATACCATTGCCCATGGCAGGTCGGTTGGGCGGCCATATAATTCGGCATTGATAAAGTTGGAGATACGGCCCAGAAAAAGCCCGATAGGCGTCACCATGGCAACGCGGTCGCTAACCAGAAAAACATCAATTTTCTGGTGGCGGGCAAAAAGCCACATGGCAATGCTAACGCCCAAAAGTCCGCCATGGAATGACATTCCGCCTTGCCACACTTTTAGAATGTCGAGGGGGTTCGCTAGATAATGGCCCGGACTGTAAAATATCACAAAGCCAAGCCGACCCCCAAGAATCACGCCAAACAGAACATAGCTTAAGAGACTATCCAGACCGATAATTTTTATCGGTGCGTGCGGGAGGCGGGCCTCACGGCGCAAAAGCCAATAACCGACCAGCAACCCGCCAATATAGGCAAGCGCGTACCAACGAATGCCAAACCCGCCAAAATTAATTAAAAACGGGTCAAATTCCGGAAGAATGATGCCAGCAGTCATGTGCCTGTCCGATGTTTAGATGATGAAATTCAGATGATAACTTGAAGCCTTGCAGTGTTAAGTCTCCCAAGTTAAATTCTCGGAGCCAAAATTATTCCGACTATAATAAACTTCATAGAATATCGCATTCGATGAATGCGTGGTATTGGAAAGCGCGTCAAGATACCATAGATAATAGGAACGCGTGGTGTCAGATCACAATTATTCAATGACGGGATTAGGGTAATCGGCGACGGCCCGCAAATGATACGCCAGCGAACATCAAGGGAGAGCCGATAATGCGAGGCCGCACAAATGTTATTTCTGATCTGGCGCAAATGGCCAATGGGGCTGCATCGGCACTTGGCGGCCTGCGTGAGGAAATTGATAATATCGTCAAGCAACGGTTGGAACGCAGTCTGAATGCGCGCGGGCTTGTCACGCGTGAAGAGTTTGACGCCCTACGCACGCGGCATGAGGCGCTGGCAGCGCGGCTTGCAGATATGGAAGCCCGCCAGTCCAGGTCAAACAACGGGCCCACACCACCGACTCGTAAGAAAACGGCCAAGGCTGCCAGTGATTCTTCCAGTATTAAGGGCAAGAATCCGGGCAAAAAGACCTCCAAGAAGGCGTCGCCCAAAGCATAAAACGCATGCGGCAGCGATCTGCTGTCCGCCTTTTAAAATAGTTATATTTGTATGCGTGACGAGCAACGTCTGCGAACCCATTGATTTATGGCGATTCGGCAAACTTATCCACAAGCAGATGTGTTCGACCGTCCTCAAACCACAAAATATTGTGTTGAAACTGCTCTCATGATCCTGCATCTTGTGTGCTCAAACGACAGAGCAGGATTCGCCGAAAATGGCCTCAACCTCTTCCACGATAGACTTTGCGCTTGCGCATCCGATTGACCTTGTCAGGCGGTTTGTCGTTCGTCAGGATTGGCTGGTTCAGCAGCAGGATCGTGATGCTGTTCTTGCGGAAATACCTGGTCGTTGGTGTGACTATCAACTTGCCGTTTCGTGGCAGGACAGCGAAGAGACAATGCAGGTGGTCTGCCGGATTGATGTTTGCGCGGATGCCGGCCAGCTTGGTGATCTTGCCATGCTTTCGGCTTTGCTGAACCAGCAGCTGTATATTGGACATTTGGCGATTGCCAATACGGGCGGACTTGCGAATTGCGAGTTGGAGCTTCGCCATACGCTGGCGCTTCGCGGGGCTGGTGGGGCAACGCCGGAACAGGTTGAAGATGTTGTTGATATCATGCTGGGTGAGTGCGAGCAGGTTTACCCTGCCATCTATCAGGTGGTGCATGGCGATATGCCAGCGCATGATGCTGCGGCTGCCGTGATGATGGTCACCGAGGGAGAAGCATAATAGCGGGTTTAGGCCCGTTGCAGTGCTTGCGATTAAAATGAAGCCACTGATAACGCTGATTGGCTGCGGTAAAATGGGCAGTGCAATGCTGCGTGGATGGCTGGGTGATAGCACGCTCGAAGCCGACTTTATCATTGTTGAGCCGATGCAAGAGTATCTTGGATGGACTGCTGCACATGACAACGTCACCCTCACTGATAGTCTTGTTAGCGCGTCTGCAATAGGGCGTAGTGCGTCGATGATTGTATTGGCGGTAAAGCCGCAAATGATGGCTGAGGCTATTGCAGGGCTTGGCGAGCTTGCCGATGTGAATACGGCATTTTTGTCGATTGCTGCCGGAATTCCTACACGCTGGTTCACCAAAATGCTGGGTGGTGACGCGCTGGTTCTGCGCTCTATGCCGAATACTCCGGCTGCGATTGGTAAGGGTGTGACGGCGCTTTATTCGGGCAACGCTCCGACGCAGGTTCGCGCGCTGGCAACACAGCTTTTGCAGGCCATTGGCGCGGTTGTGCATCTGGATGATGAGGCCTTGATGGACGCCGTAACCGCGGTATCGGGGTCGGGACCGGCCTATGTTTTCCTTCTGGCTGAGGTGATGACCGCTGCCGGAATTGAGGCTGGCCTTCCCGAAGCACTGGCAAAACAGCTTGCCGAGGCCACTGTTACCGGCGCGGGTGATCTGATTGCCGCTGCTGATGAGCCGCCGTCGCAGCTGCGCATCAATGTCACTAGTAAAGGCGGGACGACCGCTGCTGCATTGGCAGTGTTGATGGCTGAAGACGGTTTGGCACCCTTGATGCGGCGCGCAATTCTGGCGGCGCGTGACAGGTCGGTCGAGCTTGGTAATTGACATGAGGCCAATCTGAGTTTGGCCGATCTAATAATATGTCAACTTGATTGGAGCGCATATCATGCCCATCTCTATCAATAAGGCAGAATGGCGCGGTTTCAGCTAGGGCAGGGTGATGAAAATGGAAACGACAGGCAGCAAAAATCCAGCGGATGAAATGATGGATAGGCTTGCAGAGGCGGCTTGGAAGCGGCTTGCAGACACGCCGCCTAGCGCGCTCCATATCGACGATATTGCGCTTGATGCGGGGGTGTCTGCGAGTGCGGCGCGCGCCGTCGCTGGCAGTATTACGGCTTTAATAATGCATCAGTTAGCCGGGTTGGACCGACGTGCAGTTCTGGAAAGTCTTGCCGATATTGAAGATGCGGGTGAGGTCAGTATTCGCGATAAAATCGTGGAAGCATTGATGCACAGATTTGAGGTTTATGCCCCTTACCGCGCACAAATTACCCAGCTTGATCGTGCGGCACGGCGCGATCCTGATCTGGGGGTACGCTTGTTGGGCTCGCTTTCCCATGCAATGCGGATGTTGCTGCGGATGGCGGGTGATGATCTGACCGGGCTTTCCGGGGAAGCGCGGGTCAGAGGCGTTGCTCTCGTTGCCATAATGGTGGCGCGCGTGTGGCAGAAGGATGATACGCCGGACCTTTCCACAACATTAAAAGATATCGACAACAAGCTGGCCCGCGCCGAAGAATGGGGCCGTAGCTTGCGGGTATTGAGAGATGGTGCATCGTCAGATACGTCCGCCAATCATGAATATGAAGCCCAATATGAAGCGGGACATGAAGATGAGAATGGTGGAAATCCTGGCGGCGGTCCAACCAGTTATCAATAGGCCAGACCTTCACCCAAACCAGAGCTTCACCCAAACCAGAGCTTCACCCAAAGCTAGGCCCTCACCCAAAATATTTGATCAAAGGGGTATTCTGATGAGCAATTCAACGCCGCTGACCAGCTTTGATGATTTCATGAAAATCGATATCCGCTGTGGAACGATAATCGAAGCGCTGCCATTTCCAGAAGCGCGCAAACCTGCCTTCAAGTTGGTGATTGATTTTGGTGATGATATCGGCAAGCGCAAATCATCAGCGCAGATCACCGAACTCTATGATGTGGAAACGCTGATTGGACGACAGGTAATGGCGGTTGTTAATTTTCCGCCGCGGCAGATTGGCCCGTTTATGTCCGAAGTGTTAACGCTAGGTGTTTCAAACGCCGATGGAGATGTGGTTCTGATCGCACCGGATCAGAATACGCCAGACGGGGCTCGCCTTCATTAGATAGCCTTTATTAGAAAAGGTCTCACTAGATGGAAGATTCCCTTAAACCGGAAGCTTGATCGTTACGCGCAGACCGCCAAGCGGCGAGTCGTCTAAAATCAGCTCGCCGCCATGCCCAAGCACAATATCGCTGGTAATCGACAGGCCGAGACCTGTGCCGCCTGTCTGGCGGTTGCGTGAGGCCTCTAACCGGACAAAGGGGCGCAAAGCGTCGGCGCGGCGTTCGGCGGGGATGCCTGCCCCATTATCGTCAAACCAAATTGTCACCTCGTCATTGCGATATCTCGCGCTAATCTCGGCTTTGGTTGCATAGGCCAGCGCGTTTGAGATGATGTTTTCAAAAGCCCGCCTGATCCCTTTGCGCCGCAACGGAAAAATTGGCAAGGCTGTAGAAGGTGGCGTGAAAACAACGTCAAAATGATGCGCGCCCCGCGTTTGTTTTGCGATCCGCTCAAGCATGGTTTGAACGTCGGTATCCTCGGTCGGCTCATCACCTTCACCGGCAGCAAAGCTGAGATAGGCGTCGATCATCTCTTCCATCTCGGCAAGATCGGACCGCATCGCTTCAGCATCTTCATTGTTTGCCATTAACGCAAGCTGCAAGCGGATACGGGTCAGGGGCGTGCGAAGATCATGGCTAACGCCAGCCAGCATTTCAGTGCGCTCGTTCAACTGCCGCATGATCCTGTGCCGCATGGCCTGAAAGGCGCGTCCGGCAAGGCGAACTTCGCGAGCACCTTCTAACTGATAATCAGCGGCTTGTCGTCCAAGGCCAAGCTCTCGCGCTGCATTGGCCAACCTTAGGATGGGGCGAACCTGACCGCGCATAAAAAGCATTGCAGTGGTAAAAAGCAGGATTGATGATCCCAGTGTCCAGCCAAAAAAAGTCCAGCTCGTGGAAGAGAAAATTCGTTTCCGGCTGGCGTAAATTCGCAAGTACCCATTATCCAATTCCAGATCGACATAGATAAGATTGGGATCGGAATCGAGATTAACCTTCCAGTCCGAAGTCAGGCGTTTTTCAAGTTCTCGCTGCAACATCTGTTCGGCATAGCTTTGGTTGGGGCTAGCCTCTGGTGGCGTCCATTTTTCATCGGGTTGGTGCTGAATGGGAAATGAAAAATAGCGCCAGCCAGTTTCCTGAATCAGCTCAATGGTTGCAGCATCGGGGCTTTTTCCGGCACGGTCGGCCAGCAGGCTGATGTCCGACGCCAGCTGGCTTGCCATATGGCGGGTCACGGTGTCCCAGTGCCGGTCATAGAAAATGAAAACGGTAATCACCTGCACCATGATCATCGGCACCAGAACGATCGAGAGCATCCTCCCGAAAAGTGTTTTTGGAAGGTAATTACGAAGCTGCATTGATTGGGCCTGCAGGGCTGTCGGTGCGAAGCATCCAGCCTTTATTACGGACGGTCTGAAGATAGACCGGGAACCGGGGATTGGGTTCAATTTTGGCGCGCAGACGGGCGACGGCAACATCGATTGACCGGCCGCGCATGGTGCTATCCATCGCTAACGTAATATCATCGCGCGACAATACTTGGTCGGGGGCAGCGGCAAAGCTTACCAGAAGTTTCTGTTCGGCGTTGGTAATGTGAATCCGCCCTGACGTGTGCATCAGAACCTCCGCGTTCAGATCAAAGCTATAAGGGCCAAAATTGACGACATTATCCGGCGTTGATGGCCGGACTGCCGCGCGGGCAAGAATAGATTTGATTCGCAGCACAAGTTCACGCGGCTCAAACGGCTTTGACATATAATCATCCGCCCCGGTCTCAAGGCCGGTAATCCGATGTTCGGTCTCGGACATTGCGGTCAGGAACAGTGCCGGAACCGGATTTGATTCGCGAAGCGATGCCAGAAATTCAAGGCCGGTCTCGCCCGGCATCATGATATCGACAATCAACAGATCAAAGACCAGACCTTCTAATGCGCGCCGCGCATCCACGGCAGATCCAACATCGCTGACCCGAAATCCGCTTTCTTCCAGAAACCGGCGCATCAACAGTCGCAACCGTTCATCATCATCAATGACCAGAATGTGCTGATCACTCATTTGATGCCCTTCCGGCCTTTCCAGAATGCGAAATCTGACGCCGCGTTTCAGTGTCTAACAGCCCTTCAAGAACCCGCTGAAATCCTTCAACGGCAGTCATTCCCGCCTCGCGATAGGCTTTTGCAAACCGTTGTCCTTGAACCGAAGTCAGCCGGTCTTCCAGCTTTGCCCCGGTCTCAGTCAGATACAGCAACCGCTGGCGCCGGTCATCAGGGCCAGTTTTCTGAATGACAAAACCAGTATTGACCAATGCCGACAGCACCCGCGAAAGGCTCTGTTTGGTGATGTTCAAGATGGTCAGAAGCTCGCTTACCGTGATTCCGGGATTGCGCCCGATAAAATAAATGGCCCGATGATGTGCGCGTCCCATATTCTGCTCGGCTAGGATAGAATCGGCCTCACCGGTGAAATCGCGATATGCAAAAAACATCATCTCGATGCCACGCCGAAGCTCTTCCTCGCGCAGAAAAAGGGCCTTACCGATGGGTTTTACGTCAGCCATGTTGACCAATTATCTTTTACGGTGTTAGCGTTAGAGAACAGTACCATAATAAGTCCGAAATGGAACTATTTTTTGTGCAAACATACTGGCGTATTTTCGCGATGGGCCGGGTAATAGGGTAGGGCAGGCAGCATTCCGAACGACAGGGTGGTGCCGTAGGAGGAAAAAGAAATGGCGTTAATACCATTTGATGATCGCGATGGGTCGATCTGGCTAAATGGCGAGATTATTCCATGGCGGGATGCGAAAACACACACGCTGAGCCACGGGTTGCATTATGCCAGTCTGGTTTTTGAGGGAGAGCGTGCCTATTCAGGCGTGATTTTCAAAGGTCGTGAGCATACCGAACGCCTGCGAAATTCCTGCAATCTGATGGATTTTGACATTCCGATGACCGATGATGAGGTTGATGCTGCCAAACAGGCGGTGATTGAGGCTAACGGTATCATCGATGGTTATGTGCGCGCGTTTTGTTGGCGCGGTTCTGAGATGATGGCAGTGTCGGCGCAGAATACCACGACTCATGTCGCCATTGCCGCGTGGGAATGGCCAAGCATGTTCGATCCGGAAACAAAAATGAAGGGCATCACGCTCGACATCGCCGATTGGAAGCGTCCGTCGCCCGAATCTGCGCCCGTTCATGCAAAAGCGGCAGGCCTTTATATGATCTGCACCCTGTCCAAACATGCAGCCGAAAAGAAGGGTTTTGAGGATGCGTTGATGCTGGATTATCGCGGCTATATTGCCGAGGCGACCGGCGCGAACGTTTTTTTCGTTGATCATGAGGGAACACTACATACCCCGATTGCCGATTGTTTTCTAGACGGCATCACCCGCCGTACAGTGCTGGCACTGGCCGAATCGATGCAGATGAAGGTAGTGCAACGCCATATTCAGCCTGAGGAATTGGCTGAGATGAGTGAATGTTTCCTGACCGGCACAGCTGCCGAGGTCACGCCGGTATCAAAGATTGGTGATTATAGCTTTACGCCGTCCGACATCAGCCGGCAGATGGTTGATGGATACGAGGAACTGGTCCGGGGCCGCATTTCTATCTAACGCGGTACCAAGCAGAATAAGTGCAGATTATTAAATGCGGCTGGGACAAGAGCGTTCCAGCCGTTTTGCGCTTTTAGGTTTTCCACTTATCCAGCGCGCTGGTATCGCTCTGCCGTGCATCGACCCAGCTGGTGACATCGCCGCGCTCTTCGGCTTTCCAAAAGGGCGCATCGGTTTTTAAAAAATCCATGATGAACTGGGCTGCGTCAAACGCCGCTTGGCGGTGCGCTGACGCCGCTGCAACAAGGACGATCTGATCCCCGGCAACCAGCCGCCCAACACGGTGAATGATGGTGACATTCTCCAGCGGCCAGCGTGACATTGCTTCGGCTTCGATGCGGTCTAGCTCTTGCTCAGTCATCCCGGGGTAATGTTCCAGCGTCATCGCGGTGACACCTTGATCGCTGCTCATTCCGCGTACCGTGCCCACAAACAGCGCAATCGCCCCGACATTGTCGGCCTGCAGCGCCCTGCTTTCGGCGCCGACATCGAAATCCTCATTCTGCACGCGCACCGACATGATTTACCCTCCGGTGACAGGGGGGAAAAAGGCGACTTCAACTCCCGCCACAATTGCCGTGTCCAGATCACCATAAGTGCGGTTCACCGCAACCCGCACCGCGCGCAGGTTTTTCAGCGCCAGTGCATGTCCCGATGATCGCGCCACCAAATGCGGAATGAGATCGCCGACCGTTTTAACATTGGCCTCAAGCGTCACCGTTTCAAGATCGGTCCCGGTATGCTCACGCATCCAGGCGAAGTAACGCAGAGTGATAGTGGTGCTGCTCACAGGCCAGACTCCCGAAATGGAATAAAGGACAGATAGTCTCCAACAGACACACCGTCATTATCAACCGGAAGTTCAACCAATCCATGCGCCCCGGTCAGCGATGAAAGCACGCCCGCACCCTTGCGGCCATGCAGTTGCATGACCGGGGCGCCGTCACTGGCAGTCTCTAATCGAACTCGCAGATATTCTAGTCGGCCGACAGATTTGCGGTGATTGAATCCGGCCGCAACAGGCAGCCGCATGACGGGCTTTGCCATCCCACCAGCCAACGCCGTTAAAACCTGTGCCGCAACCAGCCTGTAGCAGACAAAGGCCGCCACCGGATTGCCCGGAAGGCACAGCAACGGTTTGCCGCCCAGAACACCGGCAGACATTGGTCTACCGGGTTTGATTGCCAGCCGCCAGAATGCTGGTTCAATTGCCAGCGCTGCCATGGCGGCTTGTGTGTGATCTTCATCGCCATCCGATGCCCCGCCTGATGACAGGACAGCATCACACCCGTCCAATGCGGTCCGATATGCACCCGTCAGGGCATCGGCATTGTCAGGAATAATGCCGAAATCACGCACCATATACCCGTCATCGGCAAGCATCGCGGCTAGCATTGGCCGGTTTGAATCATGTAGCTGGCCAAATTTGGGTGCATTTCCGGGTTCGATGATTTCATCGCCCATCGATATCAGGGCGATGGTCAGGCGGCGCTTGGTTTGCAGTCTGGCAAAGCCAGCGGCGGCGGCGATACCAATATCCGCCGTGCCTAGCCGCGTACCGGCTTTGATAATGACCTCACCCTTGCGCAGATTTTCTCCGGCAGGGCGGTTGTTCGCCCCCACCGCAATCTGCTGCTTTAAACGCACATGCGAGGTCCCGGCGTCAAAATCGCAAAATTCATGCATCGCGACCGCATTCGCCCCTATCGGCATAATTGCACCGGTAAAAATGCGAACCGCACTGCCAGCCGCCAGCGTTTGCGTAAAAGGATGTCCGGCAGCGGCGCGGCCAACAACTGGAAAAGAATGATCAGGATTGCCAGCTATGATTTCAGCATCGATAGCATACCCATCAACGGCGGCATTATTGCTGGCGGGAAGGTCGGTTGGGGCAATCAGATCATGCGCCAGATACCGGCCCACGGCATCAGCAATATTCACCTCCTCGTCACCCGGATTTCCGGTGATAAGGCCGATCAGTTTTTCCACGGCTTGTTGTGGTATAAGGCTGCTGCGGTAAAGGTCCGCGCTTGATCCCCCACTCTGGATGGTGCTGCTCATGATGCGCCGTCCATATTATTATTTCCTGCAAGGGTGCAGACGAAATCAACGATTGCCGCTGCATCGTTCAAATCCAGTATGGGCAAATCCAGTATGGGTAAATCC
>JAACDV010000285.1 GCA_009936825.1 Bacteroidota bacterium
ACCAGCTTCGCGCCATGCACGAGCGGCGGCGGGATGGTACTTAATCGGGTTCATCCCACACATACCCGTCATTGGCTCATCAAAATTGACGTTTTTGCCAAACGGCGCTTTCGCCATTAACTGATCAAGTGATGCAACATAGGCTGTGACCAAATCATAAACCAAAGTGTCATCCATATCCTTATGCACGACATTTCCGCCAATCGTCGCAAAGCCGCGGAAGGTGTCGTCTTCTGAGACAAAGGTCCAATCATCACCCATGGTAGCGGTGAGGTCAGCAACGCTCATAGTGAACGGCGCACTTCCCGGGGCCACCATATATTTTTGCATGGCTTCACTCTCATAGGCAGCTTTAGGCATGGACCAAGCGGTCAATGATCCGGCGGCAGCATGGGCCATAAGATTTTGACCGGGGAACAATCCTGGCAGCACCATCGCGTCAGGCTCACCGCTGGCAACCAGTGCCCGGCCCTGGCCCCAATTGATTTGAATGCCTTCATAATCCTCGCCATCTTTCAGGCCAGAAACAATCTGAATCATCGAACGCGCATTCGTCAAAGCACCACCCCGAGGCGGGCCATTATAGATTTTGCGACCCTTTAGATCATCCCATCCCCCAATGTTTTTGGCATCGTATGCATAGAGGAAGAAAATACCAAGTGTGAACGGGTTAATGGCCCGCAAGTTAGACGCCAATTGGGCGCCCTTTTCTTTGCCTAGCGATCCATACGGGCCAACGCCCCGGCTCATCAAGAAGGGAAGGATGTAGGGTGTACCGGCAATGTCTGTTTTGCCTTCAGCAACGTTCTGGATTGAATTTGTCAGCGTTTGTCCATCAGCCAACTGAATATTTGCGATGCCTTTGGTTCCCGCAATTTCAGCCATGTGCGCCGGTGAAAGATACGTCGCTCCACCCGGACTTGCGGTCTCGGCAGTTAGGTTGGCCTGTGCAAAGGCGCTGGTTGTTGTCATGATTGCCGCGGCAGTCACCGCCAGTATTCTTATTGGTTTCATCATTTCCTCCCTGATTAAAAAACCATCTTTCTCAAATTTACCCGTCTTTCATATTTACTTACTTAAAGTCATTTAGATAATTTCACCAAATTCAAATCGGATGGACATGAGCTTTGACCAATTTTCTTGAAAAAACCAGCTTTTTGACTTTAAAAGGGAGAAAATCATGCAAAAAATCCCCCGTAACACGATCGAACAATCAGGCTCTTATAGGGAACAAACCAACCATGTAACGGTTTTAGCTACAGATATTTTGTAACCAGGAGACGACCCTTTCAACCTTTGGATCAGGTGTCCGGTCGGCGGCTATGCGCAGGACATAGACCCAATCAAGATCGATTGCCGCGTCGGTGCAGGCAACTACCTCTCCTGAAGCGAGCTTATTTTTTACCAATGCACGCCGCACAAATCCTACGCCCAACCCCTCTGACACTGCGGTATTAATTAAAAGGGATCCTTCGAGCAATATGTTGCTGGGCTCGTCAACCAACCCGCCTTGAATTTCTGGACGGTGCTGTTCAAACCATGCTGGCCACATGCGCAAATCTTCGTCATGAATGTACGGGCCGACTGCAATCAGGTCCTCTGCCGTCAATCCGGTTTGCTTAATCAGTGCCGGTGCACATGCCGGAATGGCGTCGCCGGTAAACAGGATGATGTCGTTTGCCAAAACCGTTGACCGCCGCAAGAACAGCGTTTCCAAATCTGGCGTTGGCGAGGTTGGTCGGTCTGATAAGGTCAGCGAAACATGCAACCGGATATCAGGCTCATTTTTGGTTAAGGTATAAATTTGCGGCAGAATAATTTCAGTCGCCAGGAGTGGCAGCGTTGCAATTGTAACAGGGTTTACTTGCCGCAGAGGTAGACGATCAACCTCATGACGCACTTCATCAAAAGCACGGTGCGTCGTTGCGGCCAGACTGCGGCCTGCTTCGGTCAGAATAGTGGTTCGACCATTTCGTGAAAACAGCGGCGTGGTTGACCAGTCCTCAAGAATGCGTACCTGATGGCTAATTGCTGAATGCGATACATTCAGTTGCTGGGCTGCCCCTGTAACCGATCCCGTCAAATGGATCGCCTCTAAAGCTCTGAGTGCTTTGAGTGAGGGTAATCTTCGCGAATTTTGTGAATTATCCATGTTAGTTTTTTAGACAATACTCACAAATTTTCTACTTTTTTTTTACCATAGGGATGCCATTCTCTTGACCTTGGCTCGGCACTTTTCGCAGGAGATCATTCAAATGACGGAAACGCTTCGCTTAAGCCTTGCTCAAATGACATCCACTAACCGTCATGCTGGCAATATCGCTTGGATGCAGAATGCGGTTCAACAGGCTGCAGATGAAGGCGCAGATATGATCGCGCTACCCGAGGCGTCTGGCCTTATCAACAAAAATCGCGAGGACGCGCTGACCCAAGTTGTCGCGCATGCTGATGATCCCTACATAGCGGCGTGCCGCGAGGCAGCGGCGCGGTACGGTGTGTGGGTTCAAACAGGATCAACTCCGGTCAAAGGCCCCGATGGTGTAGACGGTGCCCGCTTTTTGAATCATGGAGACATGATCAATGCGTCGGGCGACATCGTGGCAGGTTATGACAAAATCCACCTGTTTGATATTTTCCTAGATGACCGGCCTCCAACCGGTGAGTCGCGGCGGTATGCGCCGGGCTCGCAGGCGGTGATCGCCCCTACCCCATGGGGGTTGGCTGGTATGGCAATCTGCTATGATTTACGCTTTCCGCAATTGCTGCGCTGCTATGCACATGCTGGCGCCACAATGTTGTTTATTCCGTCTGCCTTTACAGTGCCGACTGGCCGCGCCCACTGGGAGGTGTTGCTGCGCGCCCGTGCCATTGAAAACGGGGCCTTTGTAATCGCGGCAGCTCAGGTGGGCAACCACGATGATGGCCGCATAACCTATGGTCATTCCATGATTGTCTCGCCCTGGGGAGAGGTGCTGTGTGATATGGAAGATCAAGCTCCGGGCATCATGACTGTCGATCTGAACATGGAGGAAGTCGCCGCAGCTCGAAGGCAAATTCCGTCATTAAAGAACGAACGCGCTTACAGTTTTGATGCTGATAGCGCACCAACGCCTGCTGAGATGTAATCTTAAATGTCAGCGCAGGCACACCACTTTACCCGATGATTAAACACAATGTTTTAAAGAGGAGTGAACGCAATGTTGATGAAAAGAATTGTCCCCTTAATAGTTGCGCTGATGGTGTCTGTACCCTCAGTCGTAACGGCGAAAGATCGCCCAGATATTAAGCTTGCCGTTGATAATTTATGGCAGACTATGGACCCGGTGATTGGTATTTCCACCTCGGGTGCACGTGTCCATTATAATGTATTTGATACGCTGATCGCGCGGAATCGCTGGGAAGACCCGGATGGTGCCACTCTGGTGCCACAGTTGGCGGTCAAGTGGGAGCGCAAGACCCCAATGATTTGGGAAATCACTCTACGCGAGGGTGTTAAGTTTCATGATGGACACATCATGGATTCTGAAGATGTTGCGTTTTCAATGTCAAAAGAACGCTTGTGGGGTCCCAAGCCACTGGCTCCACGCGGTAAACGTTATGCTGCCAACATCATCCGTGTTGAGGCTACCGGCCCGCTCACAGTCGAGGTTGAGTTGAACATTCCAGATCCAACCTTTCCCAACCGGCTTGCAACGCCTTTAGGATTTGTTCTTCCAAAGCATTATTATCAAGAAGTTGGCACCGATGCTTTCGGTCAAATGCCAATGGGAACCGGCCCTTACAAGGTTACTGGTTTTGATCCGTCGACCGAGCTAACGGCGGTTGCTTTTGATGATTACTGGAACGGCCCTGTGCCAGCGGCATCGTTGACATACCGGATCGTGCCTGAGTTTTCTACGCGCTTTGCTGGTCTGCTCACCGGTGAATTTGATGTTATTGTATCAATCCCGGCCGATCAGGTAGAGCAAGTCGAAAATGCCAAGGGTGTCAGCGTATTGTCCAAGAGCATCGAGAATTATCCGATGTTTGCTTTCAATATGCTTGAGGATGACGAGACTGTCCCCAACAACCCGCTGACCGATCCGAACCTGCGTAAAGCAATGGTTTCAGCAATCGACCGCGAAGGGATTGTGAAGGCTTTGTGGGGTGACGCGACTTTCGTTCCAACCCCCTTTAATTTCCCTGAATATGGCGCCTATTATGACCCTGACCGTAAGCGCGCATTCCCATATGATCCTGACAAGGCGGCCGAGCTTTTGGCGGCTTCCGACTATGCAGGAGAAGAGCTGGAATGGCATATCACACGGGGCTTCTATCCCAATTATGAGGTTGCGGCAGAGTTCATGATTGAACAGTGGCGTGATGTCGGAATTAACGTCAAAATGACGGTCGTGGATAATTTTGGCTTGGCGTATCAGCGTCCGTTTCACATGTTGAATATGTCGATGTCATCTGATTTCTCGGGTGATCCATGGCGCCCGCTTTGGCTGGATTGGGGCCCGGAATCGAGCCGGGTGAAAGCCAAGCACCGCACTTACGTTCCAACTGCCAAGTTTCTTGAGTTGGGTGAGGCGTTCGTTCAGTCACAGGATTTTGACAGCCGGAAGGCAGCCTATCTCAAGCTTGTGGCAGAGTGGGAAGATATGACACCCGGCATGTATCTGTGGCGTAATGTGGTCACTTATGGAGTGCGGGACGATTTGGTTTGGGATCCAGGCAATTCAGCTGTTACGATCTTCGATAATCGTTATCTGAAAATGAAGTAAGCATGGAGATCCTGCGCGTTGACACTCTATCGGTCAGCTTGCCTTCGGGTGGTGACCGGGCCTTGGCGGTAGAGGACGTATCGTTCTCTATCGCCAAAGGCGAGATGGTTTGCCTTGTCGGCGAAAGTGGCTCTGGCAAGTCTGTCGTCGCGCAGGGGATCATGGGAATGCTGCCATCGCAGCTTCCGGTGAAAACCGGTTGCATCGCCTTTAAGGATAAAAACCTTCCCCCACAACGGGACCGCGCATTTTTGAAGTTACGGTCGGTAAGCATGGCCATGATTTTTCAGGATGCGAGTGCCAGTCTCGACCCGTTACGCCGGGTCGGGGATCAACTTGAAGAAATTGCCCAAGTACACGATGTTGATCGGGCGACGCGCAAGATCATGGTGACGGACATTTTAAAGGCCGTCCAGCTGCCTGAGCCCCAAAAAATTGCGCGCGTCTATCCCCATCAACTTTCTGGCGGCCAAGCGCAGCGCGTGGTGATTGCCGCTGCTTTGCTGCTAGACCCCGAATTATTGATTGCGGATGAACCAACAACGGCGTTGGATGTGACCACGCAGGCGGAAATTCTTGCTCTGATCGCCGCGTTACAGCGTGAACGCGGTACGGCGGTTCTTTTCATCACCCATGATTTTGGAGTTGTCAGCGATATTGCCGACCGTATCGTTGTGATGCGCGAAGGCAAGGTGGTTGAGGCCGGCGATGCAAAGCCGGTGCTTCAGACCCCGCAACATCCCTATACACAAAAACTGATTTCGGTTGCCTCCGCCCAAGCAAAATTGCGCGAGACTGCAGCCTCTATGCCGGTCATGGTCGCGCAGAATGTGTCGCTGACTTATGTTTCGGGAGGGCTGTTTAACCGCCGCGTAGTTGAGGCGGTTAAAGATGTATCCTTAACGCTGCATAAGGGGCGCACCACGGCAGTGGTTGGAGAGAGCGGTTCGGGAAAGTCTTCGTTCGCCAGATGTTTGCTGCGTTTAGAAGACGTTACAGCCGGAACTATTATGTTTGAAGGCCGCGATATTACGCATCTGCCGCGCCGCGATCTGCAAACATTACGCAAACGCGTTCAGGTGGTCCTGCAAGACCCGTTCAGCGCCCTCAATCCGCGCCGTACTGTAGGCTCCGCGATTGCGGAAGGGCCAATGATTCATGGTATGTCCAGTCAGGATGCACGCCTTAAATCAGAAGAACTGCTTGAGCTTGTTGGCTTAACTCCCCAAGCCTATAACCGGCATCCGCATGAATTTTCGGGCGGCCAAAGGCAACGTGTTTGCATCGCCCGTGCTCTTGCGCTTGATCCTGATGTTTTGATTGCTGACGAGCCGGTTAGTGCGCTGGATGTCTCGATTCAGGCGCAGGTGCATGATCTGTTTCGTGATCTTCAAAATCGTCTGGGGTTTACGATGCTGTTTATCACGCATGATTTGCGGGTTGCAGCCGCGGTTGCCGATGATGTGCTGGTGATGGAGAACGGGCGCGCCATCGAATTTGGCGAGGCATCAACGATTTTCGCCAACCCCGCACAGCCCTATACAAAGGCATTGCTGGCGGCGGCTCCGGGGCAAAATTTAATGAAATTATCAGCGGCATGATTAGTTATGTTGGATCTCGCGTCTTTCGGGCGGCAATAACGTTGCTGATTGCTATCACGCTTGTTTTTATCTTCATCCGTTTTTCCGGCGATCCGGCAGCAGCACTTGCGCCGCCCGATGCCCCCCAAGAGGTAATCGAGCAGTATCGCCAAGCGATGGGATTAGATAAACCGCTTTGGGTGCAATATACCTCATATCTTGGCCAGCTTTTTCAGGGTGATTTTGGATATTCCATTCATACCGGTCTGCCATCGGCGCAGATATTTTTTGAGCGGCTACCTTCGACCTTGGTCTTGGGGGGTAGCGCCTTGGGCATCGCTTTGTCGATTGGTTTACCTATCGGAGGGATCGCGGCGTTGAATCGCGGCAAGCCGATTGACCGGTTGGTCATGGGGTTTTCGGTCTTTGCCTTTGCTCTGCCAAATTTTCTGTTCGGTCTGGTGATTATTCTAATAGGTGCGTTGGTTTTTCAAACCTATATCGGTGCCAGCCCGGATAGTTTTTCTGACGTCATATTTCCGGCGCTAACGCTGGGCCTTGCAACGATGGGGGCCTTTGCCCGGTTCGCGCGTTCATCCTTACTTGAGACGATCAATGCACCATTCATGATTGCGGCAGAGGCGCGCGGTATCGGGCGCAATCGCAGGTTGCTGCGCCATGCCGTGCCGAACGCCGCAATTCCCTTGGTCACATTGATTGGTCTCAGCCTTGGTGGATTGATCGCAGGGTCTGTGGTGACAGAACAAGTATTCGGGTGGCCGGGCGTGGGTCAGTTATTGGTCCGTTCGGTTGCTACGCGTGATATTGCAACGGTGCAATTCATCGTTCTGGCTGTTGCGGTTACGATGATCATTGCCAACCTTATCGTTGATCTACTGTATCTTGTTATTGATCCTAGGATCCGTGCAAAATGAAGGCGAAGATTCCATTTGTCGTAAAGTGCGCGATCATTTTTGTCGCAATTTTTGTAGCTTTCGCGATCTTTGGCCAATTGCTTAGTCCTTATGAGTTTCGGGAAACCTCGCTGCTGAACAGGATTAAGCCGCCCGGCACACCAGGCTATCCGCTTGGAACCGATGCGCGTGGGCGTGATGTTCTGGTGCGCTTGGCCGTTGGCGCGCAAATTACGCTTATCGTAGCCATTGTGGGCACTGTCATTGGGGCGATGCTTGGCTCACTTTTGGGAATATTAGCAGCGGCAAAGCGGGGCTGGACCGAAAGTGCAGTCGTCGCGGCGATCGACGTTCAAGCCAGCTTACCGATAATCGTTGTCGCGCTGTTCGTGCTGGCGATGTTCGATAATTCTTTCACGCTGTTTTTGTTGCTGATTGGGTTGACCGGATGGGAGGTCTATGCCCGATTGATGCGCGGTGCTGTCTTGTCGGCAAAGGAACATGGCTATGTCACCGCCGTCAGGGCGTTGGGCGCCTCTCCTGCGCGCATATATTTATTCCATATTCTGCCCAATGTAGCGTCTATCGCACTGGTACAATTCACCATTAATTTGCCGTTGACTATCTTGCTGGAGACGGCGCTGTCTTTCCTTGGGCTGGGCGTGCAATCCCCGCTGACATCGCTGGGTCAAATGATGTCAGAGGGCCGCGATCGGTTGCTTACCGCATGGTGGCTTACGCTATTTCCGGGTGCGATAATTTTTCTTCTGGCGCTTTCAGTTAGCCTGATTGGGGACTGGCTGCGCGACCGACTTGATCCAACACTAAAATCTCGCTGAGGTTTATCATGAAAACGCCACTGCCAAACATTCCCAAATACGTAATCGGACCAGAACCTGATTTGCTTTCTGATACGTTGCGTAACCAGATGAATAAGCTCGACACGCCGATGCTTGGCCACATTATGTGGTGGGGCTATATGGATTCCGGCATTCGGGCAAGCCGCGACTTTGGACCACGAACCGTTGGGCGCGCGCTTAATGTGCAATGCCCGGGCGCAGATAGCACGATGCTGCACCATGCTGTTGGACTGGCAAAGCCGGGTGACATTCTCGTAATCGACCGGCTCGGCGACCGTGTTTATGCCTGTCTTGGGGGCGGGGTTGCGGCCGCAGCTATGCGGGCAGGTATTGTCGGTGCGATTATTGATGGAGTCTGCACTGACGCTGACGAAATGGTTGAGCTGGGGTTTCCGGTCTGGTGCCGCGGCACATCACCGGTAACAACTAGGCTGTTGAATAGCGGCGGGACGGTGCATCGCCCTGTTTCAATCGGGGGGGTTGCCGTTACTCCGGGGGCGGCAATCATCGCAGATGCCAGCGGCGTTTTTGCACTGGCGCGTGAAGATGCGGAAAACGCGACCGATATTGCCCTGAAACGCGCCGCTATTGTTGAAGAGCGGCGAAAAAAACGTCCGCCAGAACTGACATTGGGCGCGTTTACAGGTGCCACAAATATGGTCGAGGACGGATCTGCCTGACGGTGAGCCTAGCACCGCTAATCTGATAGCTGAATTTTGCTTGCAGACCCCTTGGTTTGGGGCATAATTTTGCTAGAATCAAACGAATTTGTAACTAATTTATCCCTTTTAATTAGTATCGAAACAAACAATAATATGGAATAGTATTCCCCAGAGAGAAATCAAATGGGGGATATGACGATGATAAAATTTAGGCAGCTGGGTGCGTTTGCAACAGCCGTTATACTGAGTACAGCGGTTGCCCAAGCCGATACTTTTAGATGGGCATCTAAAACCGATCCACAGACAATGGACCCCCACGCAGTTAATTCTGCCCCGGTCCTGTCATTCCTTAATAATATTTATGAGGGTCTGGTCCGCAGAAACCAATCAATGACTATTGAGCCATCGCTTGCGGCATCATGGGAGCCGCTCACAGGCGAAGATGGCTGGCGATTTAACTTGCGGCGGGGGGTGACATTCCAGAACGGGGCGTCCTTCACAGCTGAGGATGTGATTTTTTCGTATCAGCGGGCTTCCAATGAAGCTGCCGATGTGCGCTCATGGTTTTCTCCGGTTTCCGAAGTGCGCATGGTTGATAACTTCACCGTTGATTTTGTGACCAAGGCGCCAAACCCCTTATTCCCTGATAGCATCGCTAATTTCATGATCCTCGATAAGGATTGGGCAGAGAGCAACAGCGCCGAATTGCCGGCGAGGGATGCAGAAAACTTTGCCACAATGAACGTTAACGGCACTGGCCCCTTCACCTTGGCCAGCCGTGATCCGGGGGTTGAAACCCGTCTAGCTCCAAACGCCAGTTGGTGGGATAAAGCCGAGCATAATGTTACTGAGGCGATTTTTACGCCGATTGGTAATTCAGCAACCGGGCTGGCGGCGTTGTTATCAGGCGAAATTGATTTTATCCAGCCGATCCCCCTTCAAGATGTGGCACAGGTTGAATCGCGTGACGGTTTTAAGGTGCTTGAAGGTGAGGAAACCCGCGTGATCATGTTTGGGTTTGGCCACGAGCATGAGGCTTTGTTGTATTCGAATGATATAACCGGCAAAAACCCGTTCCAAGACGCCAAGGTGCGGCTGGCGGCGGCGCATGCTATCGACATCAATGCGATTGACCGGGTTATCATGCGCGGCAAAATTGAAGCTGCATCCCAGTTGGTTCCGGCTGGAATTTCAGGTTTTTCCGAAGCCAATTCAGATCGCCCTGGCTATGATCCGGCGCGCGCAAAAGCACTGCTGGCAGAAGCTGGATACCTCAACGGGTTTTCTTTTGGCCTGAAATGCCCGAATGACCGCTATATTAACGATGAGGCAGTATGCCGGGCGGCAGCGTCAATGTTTGCAGCGGTTGGCCTTAATGCAGAGCTGACAACCGGCCCCGTTCGCGATTACTGGACGCAGTTGCGTGCGGATGAGTTTGATATGTATCTGTTGGGATGGTCGCCGGGCACGTTTGATGCCGAGCATCCAATCCGCTTTTTGTTGCATAGCCAAGATAATGAAAAAAAGTTGGGATCGTGGAACTTCGGTAATTATTCAAACGCGCGGGTCGACGTTTTGCTACCGCAAATCCAGAAAGAGATTAATCCGGACGCACGTCAGGCGATGATTGATGAAGTGGTCAAAATCACGCAGGATGAGGTGGCTTATATACCGCTTTACACGCAACCCTTGATCTGGGCTGCCAAGGAT
>JAACDV010000286.1 GCA_009936825.1 Bacteroidota bacterium
GAACAAAGGCCCCGCAAAACAAACGAGGCGCCAGTATCACATTACCACGACGCCCCTCGCCCATAAAAAGCAGGCCCCCACCTATCTACCAGAGGCCCCCACCTAAATCCTAGAGGCATTGAACTTGTTCCGGTTTCCACCTATAACCGCAATCATCAAAGAGCCGGTGTCGCTGTCTCGGTTCTCTTTTCTGGTGTCGGATTTAGAAAATGGACGAATCACAGTTTACGAAAGCTCGAAAAATTATGGTCGACAGCCAGATCAGGCCCAATAAGGTGACCGATCTTCGCGTGCTGGAGGCCTTTGGCGAAGTGCCGCGTGAGGCGTTCGTTGGCAAGCATCAGCGCGCTATCGCCTATATCGACGAAGATTTATCTTTGCCGGGCGGGCGCTACATTATGGAGCCGATGATCTCGGCGCGGATCATTCAGGCGCTGCATATTCGCCCCAGTGATAATGTGCTGGTTGTTGGCGGTGGTACTGGTTACGGGGCGGCCATTCTGGCACGGCTTGCGGCATCGGTGATTATTGTTGAATCGCGTGCCCAACTAGTTGAAAAATGTCAGGCAACGTTGGTTGCTGTCGGCCTCGATAATGCCGTTGCCGTGAAAAGCCGTCTTGCGGATGGTTTTGCGAAAGAGGCACCTTATGATAGGATCTTGATAGAAGGCGCGGTTGAGAGCGTGCCGGATGGGCTTTTGCAGCAATTATCGGCGGATGGACTGCTGGCGGCGATCTGGCGACCTCAGGATAGTCCGGTTGGCCTTGCAAGTCTGTGGAGCCGTGCCGGTTCCGGTTTTTCCCGAAAGTCCCTTTTTGACGCGCAGGTTCCGCTTCTGGATGAATTTCGGTCCAAGCGTGAATTTGTTTTTTAAATTGATCGTCGGCCGCACCGTGCTGCCAGCCATCTTGAACTGAGGTTTAGAGCTCATGCGCCTAACATTTCGATCGTTTTTATTCAGTACCGTTACGGTTTCAACCATGCTGGTCCCCGGGTTGTCGGCCAATGCCCTGTCGTTTGATGACTCGCTTCGCGCCGCGCTTGGCAACAGTCTGACTTTGAAATCCAGCCGCAGCAGTTGGCTCTCGGCGCAGGAAAACATTGGAACAGCGGAGTCAACGTCGGAATGGCGGGCCACCGGTTCTCTGGTCGGCACGCATAACAAGACCGATGCAAAACGCGCCAGAAAATCTGGGTTTCTTGACGCGCAGAGTGCTAGCGCCACCGTCAGCCTGACGAAAAATCTGTATGATGGTGGACAGACGGATGAAAATACGCGCTTGCGGGAAATCCAGCGCGATCTTGCTGCGGCGCGGTATCGGGTTGCCGAACAGCAGGTCATTCTCAGCACGGTTGAGACCTATCTTAATCTGATTAAAACCCGGCGCGAAGTATCGTTAAACGAGGCAAATCTGGCGCGGCTTGGTGAACATGTTGAGGCCGCACAGGCGCGTCTTGACGCCGGTGCAGGCACCCAAACTCAGGTCGCACAGGCCGAAGCACGCCAGTCACGAGCGCAAACCGCGCTGATCTCGGCTGTTACCGCAATGCGGAATGCCGAGGATGGTTTCATCACATTGACAGGCCAGATGCCGGGCGATCTGGATAGCGTTGTTAATCAGGGTAATCTTCCGGCCAGCTTGATTTAGGCTGATAAACTGGGTCGTGACATGCATCCGAATGTGACGGTAGCAAAGCTTTCTGTAATTGCCGCCGAGCAAGAGCTTACTTCGCTGATTGCCGCGCTGCGTCCGAACCTTGCCTTTTCCTTGAGTGCTGCCGAATCAATGGCCGAAGGTATATTGTCGGATAAAACCGAATTTTCCGCGCGGATGACGTTGTCAACGCCGTTGATGCCGAGCTTATCATCGCGTGCCAAGTCGCGCAGCCTTTCAGCGGCATTGGAATCTGCAAAACTTAGCCGCGATAGCACGCTTCGCGATATCAGCCTGAATGTCCGCAATAATTTCCGAAATATGGAAACATCCCGCGCCCAGAGCGCTGCCGTTGAAGCCGAACTAAAGGCATCACGGCTGGTTGCTGAGGGAATCAATAATGAATTCCAGTTTGGTCAGAAAACCGTGCTTGATCTTCTGGATGCCGAACAGGATGTAATCGACGCCGAGCTTCGCGAGGTGAGTGCCGAGCATGCTATCTTGCTGGCCATTTTCCGTCTTCACGCTGCAACCGGCCAGTTGACCTCTGATGCGCTTGGGATGAGTGATGTTCTGGGCCCTCTTGAAGAAACAGAAGCGCGCAAAGTAAGGTTTAAAACCTGGCTGCCGCTGCAAATTGAGTGGGAAGACGAAGCAGACAAAGCCAAGGACGGCTCTACCGACACCTCATCGGCCGACTTGATTGAGAATAAGGCCAAGGACAAGGACAAGGTAGCTGCACTTCCGATCAAACCCGCCATGCCGGTTGAATCCGAAAACCCGGTCACCTCGCCTGTTCTGGTTGGTGTGGTGACAGACGCCGCCGGGCGGTTAAGTGCTGGCGATATCGACAGCACTGTGCGGCCCGTTAAGGTTGCTGCGGTTGCTGACGAAGAAGGCGTTGTGATCTGGAATATTCAGACCGCAATTCAACCCTGATCTTTCTAGGCCAGCAGCAAGTGCCGATAAAAGGTGAAACGCTTGAGCGAGCAACGTGATCCAAAAAATAAGGCACCCGAAAATGGTTTGCCCAAAAATGGTTTGCCAGAAAATGGTTTGCCAGAAAATGGTGAGACGGGTGACGAAGCGGCCATTGAAGCGATCCGCCAGCTGGTTGAGGACAATCAAGAAACATTGAGAGCGCCTGAAGATAAGGTTCTGCTTTTGAAAGATATTGTATGGCGAAGCCCCGCACGCCAAGTGATCGATCCGACAGATATTATCAGCCGACTAGCAGAAGAGGCCGACAAGGTTGCACGCGGTATTGAAGGCCCGCCTTCAGCGGCAATTATGCACCCTAGGCGGCCGGGAACTGGCACGTCACAACAGCAATCTGCAGGCATGCAGTTTGAGCCGCGTGATCTGTCCGGCTCCGGCGAGCCCAACACCCAGAACGAAGGTCAATTCAAAGCTGATCCAACCCCACCCCAGCCAATTATCAAAGATCAGCCAAATATCAAAGATCAGCCAAATATCAAAAATCAGGCTAAAATCAAAAATTTGCCTGATGATGAGGACCTGACCGACGAAATGTTGGCAGCGGCTGAAGATCGCATCAGAAAGCAGGTCATGGACCAGCTCGATGAGCAGGGTAAGCTGGACGCGTATCGCAATCCGTTAATCTCGGATAATGAGCTTCGCTCGATCGTTCGTGACCATATTGATGCATGGCTTGCCAGCCAAAACTCCAGATAACGCCGAGATTAGTTGCGCCCGGGCACACAAGTCCGTAAAAACACGGGACCAAAGCTATTTAGCCCCCGTAACCCGAAGCGCAGTATCAAAAATGTCAGACACAGAACTTCCTAAAACCTACGATCCCAAAACCATCGAAGCCCCTTGGTATGACCGCTGGGAGTCGAGTGGTGATTTTGCCTGTGATCCTTCATCATCATCGCAGCCCTATACAATTATGATGCCCCCACCCAACGTGACCGGCAGCTGGCATATGGGGCATGCTCTGACTTTCACGCTGCAGGATTTGTTGATTCGTTTTCATCGGATGAAAGGGCGCGATACGTTGTGGCAGCCCGGTCAGGATCATGCTGGTATCGCAACCCAGATGGTTGTTGAACGCAAACTTGCCGAGCAGAATATTAACCGCCACGATTTGGGCCGTGACGCATTTGTTGAACGGATGTGGGAATGGAAGGCCGAATCCGGAGGCACTATCCAGCGCCAGATGCGCCGGCTAGGGGCATCGCCCGACTGGCAGCGCAATCGCTTTACCCTCGATGACGGGTTGTCGCGTGCCGTTGTCAAAGTGTTCGTCAAAATGCACCGCGAGGGGTTGATCTATCGCGACAAGCGTTTGGTGAACTGGGATCCAAAGCTGCTAACCGCAATCTCCGATCTGGAAGTTGAACAGCATGAACAAGAAAGCTCGATGTGGCATCTGAAATACCGGCTTGAAGGATCGACGGACGAATTTATTTCCATCGCAACAACGCGCCCTGAAACCATGCTTGGTGATGGCGCGGTCGCGGTTCACCCCGATGATGAGCGGTATAAGCATCTGGTCGGGCGTATGGCCATTTTACCGCTGTCAAACCGCCCTATTCCGATTATTGCCGATCAACATCCCGATCCGGAAAAAGGGTCAGGAGCTGTGAAAATCACTCCGGCCCATGATTTCAACGACTTTGAAGTGGGACGTCGCCATGACCTGCCTTTGATCAATCTGATGACCGAAACGGCAGCAATGGCAAGCATTCCAGAGATTCCGGAAAAATATCAGGGGCTGGACCGGTATGAAGCCCGCCGGTTAATCCTCGCCGATTTGGACGCCGAAGGATTGGTAGAGCGTGAAGAAAAAGTTTTGAATGCGGTGCCGCATGGCGACCGGTCAGGCGTAGTGATTGAACCTTGGTTGATGGATCAATGGTATGTGGATGCTGGTGAGTTGGCTAAACCGGCTATCAAAGCTGTTGAAGAGGGATCAACCCGCTTTGTGCCCGAACGCTGGTCAAAGACCTATTTTGACTGGATGCGAAACATTCAGCCATGGTGTATTTCTCGCCAGCTTTGGTGGGGGCACCGTATCCCGGCTTGGTACGGTCCTGATGAGCATATCTTTGTCGAGGAAAGCGAAGAGGCGGCATTGGCCGCGGCGGCATTGCATTATGGCAAGCCAGTAGAACTGCGCCGCGATGAAGATGTGCTGGATACTTGGTTTTCCAGTGGGTTATGGCCGTTTTCAACCCTTGGATGGCCCGATGAAACGGATGAAATCAAGCATGATCTTGATCGCTATTATCCGGGCGATGTGCTGGTGACAGGCTTTGACATTATCTTTTTCTGGGTTGCCCGCATGATGATGATGGGGATCTATACAATGGACGGCAAAGTGCCGTTCCGTGAGGTTTATATCCATGCGCTGGTCCGTGATGAAAAGGGCCAAAAAATGTCAAAATCCAAGGGAAATGTATTGGACCCTCTGGATTTGATTGACCAGTACGGGGCGGACCCGTTGCGCTTTACTTTGGCGGCGATGGCGGCGCAGGGCCGTGATATCAAAATGTCGTCAACGCGATTGGAAAGCTATCGTAATTTTGCCACGAAAATCTGGAATGCCTGCCGTTTTCTTGGCGTTAACGGGGCCACCAACCGCGACGCTTCTTTTGACCTTTCCAGCGTTAAAGAACCGGTAGGCCGCTGGATTGTTGCCGAATATAATCAGGCAATTTCCCGCACCACAACCGCCATCGAGAATTACCGCTTTAACGAAGCAGCCGATGCGCTTTATAGCTTCATCTGGAATTCCTATTGCGATTGGTATGTTGAATTGATCAAACCGCAGCTTGCCGGAGATGCGATAGAAACAAGGGCCACAGCCGCCGCAGTTCTTGAGGGGGCCTTGCGGCTTCTTCACCCGTTCATGCCGTATCTGACCGAAGAGCTGAACGAAAAGATTTTTGGCAATGATACCATGATGATCAGCTCTGCATGGCCGGTTGAAGTTGGCCTGCCAGTATCTGATGCCCCGAATGAAATCCGCTATCTGATTAACCTGATCACCGAAATCCGCTACATCCGGTCCGAAATGAATGTGCCGCTATCGGCCAAGCCCGAATTGCAGGTCCGTAATGCGTCCCCCTTGCAACAGCGGGCTATGGATACCAACTCCGCCGCCCTTTTAAGGCTTGCCAGGCTGGGCGGTGTCGCGGCGGTTGATGGATTTGGCGACGGCAGCGCACGCGGCACCGTTGACGGCGTTGATATCGGACTGCCATTGGCTGAAATTCTGGATTTGGACGCTGAACGCGCGCGTTTGGAAAAGGCAATCACCGGCGTTGATGGTGAAATCAACAAGATTTCGCGCAAGCTCGATAACCCGGGATTTATCGCCAAAGCTCCGGATACGGTAATCGAAGAAAACCGCCGCAGACTGGACGAAGAATCGGGGCGAAAATCAGCACTTGAAGCCGCCCTTGCAAGATTGGGCTAATTCCCTTTTTGCGTATTTTTCATTTTGCAGCAGGGCGGCATCCTAGTTTAAGATGCGTCGCAGCTGTTACCTATTATTTTGACTCAAATCCGGAGTGAACATGAAAAACTCGAAAACAGTCCTGATTGATAAAAATCCGGGCAGAAATTCGCAAACATTTGGTGTAGCGCGCGAATTAGGCACTTCGGTGGATTTGATCCATGAGCCATCCGTAGGCGTGGTTGGCAATAAAGGTGATTCGCAATGTTATCTGGGGGTTAGCGCCAAGGTTGAGACCATTCATGATGCGCTCCGCAGCCGCATCGGAACTGATGCGGATACGATGTCCATGCGGTTGGTGGCGCCGGAATTCACCATTGCAACTTCGGACGGTATTCGCAACGGAACCAAGGAGATGCGCTATTCCCTGATTGGCCGCGAAATCACCAATGATTCGCTGTGTGAGCATCTAAGCGCCTCCGGACTGGAGGGGGTTATTGCGGTTGTGGCGTGTGATAAGCCGCCGGTGGGAACACTTGCCGCTGTTTTGGAACATAACCGACCGGCGATTATTATGTCGGATGGGTCAATTCGTCCCGGAACAGATTCCAGCACGGGTGAACCGATTGATATCATCTCCAGCTACCAGTTGGCCGGCAGTGATGATGAAGACATGAAACGCCGGATTGCCTTGGAAGCGTGTCCGGGGTTTGGCAGTTGCGGGGGTATGTTTACCTACAACACCATGCAGACATTTATCGGTGTAGTCGGGATGCAGCCGCTTCACATGGTATCTCCGGCATCACAGGATAACCGCCGAATTGATGAATTTCCCAACCAGTTGATTGATTATCTTGAAAACATGATCAGCGCCAATATAACGCCGCGCGATATCGTCACCGCCCAGTCCATCAGAAACGCGATCATTGTGTCGATGGCAGTTGGTGGATCAACAAATGTCATGCTGCACGCGCCAGAAATTGCGCGCGCTGCTGGATATCGCAATTTTTCCAAAGATGTGATGAGTGCCGAGGAATTCAATCATCTGTCAAAAAATGTCGTGCCAGTGGTGGTTGATGCCCGTCCGTTCGGTAAATATTCGATGGTTGATATTGATGCTAGGGGCGGTGTTCAGGTTTTTGTAAAAGACCTGATGGACGCCGGATTGCTGAATGGCGGCACGCTGACATGTACCGGTGAGACTTTGCGCCAGCAGCTTGAAAGGCTGGCACCACCTGCGCCCGATGGCGAGGTGATATATCCTGTAAAAGCTCCTTATAAGGAAACCGGAGGGCTGCGTATTCTTGGCGGCAATCTCTCGCCTGAATTTAGCGCGGTTCTAAAACTGGCCGGTGTCGAAGGCGGTCTTGAGGACAATATATTCAACGGTAAAGCCAAGATTTTTGAGGGCGAGCAGCATCTGCTGGATATGTTGAATTCAAACCCCGATCATTTTCAGAATTTCGATATGATTGTTGTTCGTTATGAAGGTCCGGTTGGCGGCCCCGGAATGCCTGAAATGCTTGATTCCACGTCGCGCATTACCTCGCTCTGCCGCGAGCGCGATATCGTCGTCGGCCTCATGACTGACGGCAGATTCTCTGGCGGGTCTGTCGGTCTGGTGATCGGTCATGTCGGGCCGGAAGCTGCGGTCGGCGGCCCGATTGGTCTGATCGAAGAGGGCGATGATATTACCGTTGATCTGAACAGCAACGAGCTAAATTGTGTGCAGCTTAATGATGCGGTGCTGTATCAACGGCGCAAGGCGCTGTGGGATGCGGCGGTTGCTGAAAATGGCGGCGCCCATCCGGCGGTTGGTAGTGCTAATACGCGGCTTTTGAACAGGATGCGGTGCTCGGCTGTCTCTGCCGTTCATGGTGCCGGAATGCACCCGAATGGATCGGTGTGGGTTAGCGAGCCAAGAGACGTTGTTGCGGCTGATTTCACGCCGACCAACATGTACAAATAATCCCGGGTAAATAGTCTCGGGGGCCTAAAAATCCAGCGTAACAAAGACAGGGGTGTGATCCGACGGTTTTTCTAATCCGCGCGGGCCCTTGTCAACATCCGCGCCTGTCAGCTTGTCGGCAGCCTCTGGCGAGAGCAACATATGGTCAATCCTGACACCATTGTCTTTCTGCCATGCACCCGCCTGATAATCCCAATAGCTGTATAAAACCTCACCCGGATGAAAAGCGCGCAGTGCATCAGTATACCCGCAATAGCAAAGCCTGTTGAACGCTGCCCTTGATTCCGGACGCGTCAAAGCATCGCCTGCCCAACCGGCTGGATCGTAACAATCAATATCTTGGGGAATAACATTCATGTCACCGCCAAGGACCACCGGTTTTTCGTCCGCTAAAAGGGATGTGGCGTGCGTGACTAAACGGTCCATCCAGGCGATTTTATAGTCGAATTTAGGACCGGGTGCGGGATTGCCATTGGGAAGATAGATGCTGGCAACCCGAACCCCGGAAATTGTCGCCTCGATATAGCGGGCTTGCTCGTCGCTATCATCCCCCGGAAGACCGCAAATCACATCTTCGATCGGCGCGCGCGCAGCAATAGCAACCCCGTTATAACTTTTCTGGCCATGAAACGCGACGTTCCAGCCAAGGTCCGAATAGATGTCGACAGGAAAATTCTGGTCCTGAGTTTTGGTTTCCTGAAGCAGCAGAATATCGGCAGACCCAGCAGCAAGATAGGACAAGATATGGTCTTGGCGTGCCTTGGCAGAATTAACGTTCCAGCTGGCAATACGCATGGCGTTAAACTGAAAAAGAAGTGCCGCAGCCGCAGGACGCGGTTGCGTTAGGATTGCTGACCGAAAAATATGATCCCATCAGATCCTGAATATAGTCCAGTTCGGCATTCTCGACGAGTTCAAGCGACATTTCATCAATAATAACTTCAACATCATGGCTGACAAAGCTGCAATCATCGTCTTGGCGCGCCGCATCGATGCTGAATTCATACTGAAAGCCGGAACAACCACCGCCATTGGCCGCCACCCGGAAAAACCGACCCTCAGGCTCACCGTCCAGCATGCCGCGGATACGAATCGCTGCGGCCTCGCTGAGGGTAAATTTACCTGCCGAAGAAAGTGCTACTGGAAGGACTTTATCATCCATGATCAGGTGTTTCCTAAAGCTTGCCGAATAAGTTTACCGAATAGGTTTACCGACTAAGTTTAACGGGGATGAATATTTATTACAGCCCCCTGTTAATCAAATATGACGTTTCGGACGGCGCAAATCAACCTATCAACGCGCATATCCCAAAATGCGTATGCTTGCTGCCTCTAGCACTGCTTTCCAATTGTTAAAATTCAGCACAAAGCCTAAACTATCATCCCATCAACAACTAATGATCAAACCCTGATGAGCGCCTTCGAAACCAGAGAGCTAGCCGTCTATGCCTGTCATGGGCCAAATAGCCGTGGCCGTCAGTTTGATGAAAATGAGGGGCGGGCAGGGTCAGGCGATCTTGCCGCGCGCACTCCCTATCAACGCGACCGTGACCGGATTTTGCATTCGGGGGCGTTTCGCAAGTTAAAACATAAAACTCAGGTTTTTGTTTATCATGAGGGGGATTATTTCCGCACCCGGATGACGCATTCCATCGAGGTGGCGCAAATTGCCCGGTCCATGGCGCGGGCGCTGGCTTTGAATGATGATCTGGTTGAAGCAGTGGCACTGGCGCATGATCTGGGGCATACACCCTTTGGACATGCCGGCGAAGAGGCACTAGGCATCGCCATGACACCTTACGGCGGTTTTGATCATAATGAGCAGACCGTGCGCGTTCTAACCAGTCTTGAACAACGCTATGCCGGGTTTGACGGGTTGAACCTGACATGGGAGACCTTAGAGGGCGTTGTAAAACATAATGGTCCGATTATTGGGGGTCCTATTATCGGGGGTCCTATTACTGGGGGGCCAACTGGTAAAACCGGCGTTGGCAAGGTTATTGCCGCGCTTGATCGTGATTTCAATCTAGAGCTTTCCAAACATGCGTCGGCCGAAGCCCAGCTTGCCAACATGTCCGATGATATAGCCTATCTGTCGCATGATTTTGATGATGCCCTGCGCGCCGAATTATTCAGCTTTGATGATCTTGCCGGACTGCCGCAGGTTGATCAGATTTTAACGGAAATTGAGCAAGCGCACGGGTCCCTGAAACCTCCGCGCCTGACGCATGAGCTGGTGCGCCGTTTGATTACAGTGTTTGTTCGTGATCTCCTGCAGCAATCTGCCGCCAATATCGCGGCGGTGAACCCGGCCTCTGCCGATGATATCAGGGAGCATGACAGCGCAGTTATTGCCTTCAGCCCGTCGATGGCCGCTGATCTGGAGATAATTCGCGGGTTTCTGTTCACCAATATGTGGCGGCACTACAAAGTCAACCGAATGACCAGTAAGGCGAAACGGGTGGTGACAGAGCTGTTCAATTTGTTTATGTCCGAGACCAATACTCTTCCTAGTGACTGGCAGGCGACGTCTGATGGCAAAATAGAAGGGCTGAACTCCCATGATCGGGCGCGGATTATTGCCGATTATATTGCGTCAATGACTGACCGATACGCTATTCTTGAACATGAACGTCTTTTTGAACTCGGCCCAATTCTGAGATAAAAATGAATATTTTCAAATATTTTGAGACTGAATTTCAGGCAATTTTTGATAAAATGCAGACATCAGGGGCGCTTGCCTCTGGGCTGGATACCGGCCGCGTTGTGTTTGAATTGCCGCGAGATGCCTCGCATGGTGATCTGGCTTGCAATGCTGCCATGGTTCTGGCCAAGGCGGCGGGCGCAAAGCCGCGCGACCTTGCCGAGAGTTTTGCCGCAGAAATCGCCAAGATTGAAGGTGTGACAGGGGTTGAAATTGCCGGACCCGGGTTTTTGAACATCCGGGTTGAGCCAATGTTATGGTCGCGTGAGCTTGATACTATTCTGGCCGCCGGTGATAGCTATGGCCGTAATGAGAGCGGCGGCGGGCGTGCGATCAATGTTGAGTATGTCTCGGCAAACCCCACCGGACCGCTTCACGCGGCGCATGCACGCGGCGCCGTTCTTGGTGATACCATGGCCAATTTGCTGGCGTTTTCCGGATGGAAGGTCACCCGTGAATATTACACCAATGATGCAGGCGCGCAGGTCGATATTCTGGCGCGTTCGGCCTATCTTCGCTACCGCGAGGCGAGGGGCGAGCAAATCGGTGAAATTCCTGCAGGATTGTATCCGGGAGCCTATCTGGCGGATGTCGGCGCGGCGTTAGCGACCGAATTCGGCGATAAATATATGAATGCCGATGAGGAACAGTGGCTGGGGCCAATTCGCGCTTTTGCCATTCAATCCATCATGGAGAGCATTCGTGAAGATTTGCTGGTGCTTGGCATCAAGATGGATTTCTTTGCCTCGGAGCGGGCGTTGGTTGAAAGCGGTGCAGTGCAGAATGCGGTGGACCGGCTGCTGGTCAATGATCAGGTTTACCGCGGCGTGTTGCAACCACCAAAAGGCAAAGAACCTGACGATTGGGAACCTCGTGAACAGTTGCTTTTCCGGTCCTCTGACTATGGTGATGATACTGACCGGCCTTTGCAGAAATCTGATGGTAGCTGGACTTATTTCGCCTCCGACGTTGCCTATCATATGGACAAGCTGGACCGGACTGGCGGACCGCTGATTAATATTTTCGGCGTTGATCATGGCGGCTATTGCAAACGAATGATTGCCGCTGTCGAAGCGCTGTCAGGCGAGAAAAATATGCTGGATATCCGGTTATGCCAGCTCGTCAATTTGTTGGAAAATGGCAAGCCGGTCAAAATGTCAAAGCGTGCCGGCACCTTTATCATGGTTCGCGATGTGGTTGAAGCTGTCGGCGCCGATGTCATCCGGTTCATCATGCTAACGCGGCGCAGTGATCAGACGCTTGATTTCGATTATGCCAAGGTCACCGAACAATCTCGTGATAATCCGGTTTTTTATGTCCAGTATGCGCATGCACGCGCCTGTTCGGTGCTGCGTCAGGAAAGCGCGATTGATGACAATGTTGCAGCCTTGGATTTGTTGACTGATCCAGCTGAAATGGCGGTAATCAAGGCGCTTACTGGCTGGCCTAAAATGGTTGTATCGGCGGCCAATGCGCATGAACCGCACCGCATTGCCTTTTATCTGGTAGAATTGGCGGCCACCTTTCACGCCCTTTGGACGGCGGGGCGTGAGCGGCCGGAATTGCGATTTATTCGGGAGGATGAGCCGGCATTGACTGCGGCGCGGC
>JAACDV010000059.1 GCA_009936825.1 Bacteroidota bacterium
GTCTAAGGTTTTGCTTTTAGGGGTTTTTATATGATAGACATGTTTTTATAAGATAGACATAAGGGGTTTCGAATAATGAGGACAAAATGCAGCTTGACCGCTATCTGCTGGCACAACTGATCCGGACGACGTTTGCCGTTGCGGTAACGTTAATCGGTATCGTCTGGCTTTTCCAAACCATTCGTATTCTCGAATTCGTGGTCAATCGCGGCGCGCCTTTTATCGATTTTATCGTAATGTCGATTATGGTGATCCCGCTCTGGCTGACGATTGCCATTCCCATCAGTGCGTTCATCGCGACCACCTGGGTGTTTCAAAGAATTCTATCGGATCGTGAATTGCTGGTTATGCAGGCCTCTGGGCAAAGTGCCTTTCAGCTGGCCCGCGCGCCGATTGCGTTGGGACTGGGGATGATGGCGATCCTGTTGCTTAATTCCGTGGTGATTCTACCCCTGTCATTTGGAATTTATAAGGACCTTCAGTTTAAACTGCGCAGCAGCGTGCCCTCGATTTTGCTTCAGGACGGCGTTTTTATTGATGTTGTTGATGGCATGACAATGTTCATCGGCAAAAAAAATGACGGTGGTCTGGCAACAGATATTTTCATTCATGATGAACGCACCGCTAACAAAACCGTTACGATCACGGCAAAAAAAGGTAACTTTATTAAAAAAGAAGGTATGCCCGCTGTGATTCTGCAAAATGGGCTGCGGACCGAGTTGAATGATAACGGCGAGGCAGGGGCGACGCTGTTCTTTGACACGCACACGGTAATGATTACGGCGCGGGATCGCCAGAACGTAATGCGCATGCCGATTGATATGAATGAAGACACAATTTCGAATTTGCTCGACCCCGCCAAATCGCCTAGCGAAAGTTACTTCAATCAGCGGCGCGCCGAAGGTCATTACCGGATCATTTCGCCGGTGCTGGCCCTTGTTCTGGTTTTGGTGGCGGGATGCAGTGTGCTGTGTGGCCAAATCCGCCGCGATACCTGGTCACGGCGAGTTGTGCTAAATCTGGTGGGGGCAATTCTAGCTATTTCAATTCTGGTATCTTCGCGTTCGATTGCCACAACAATCTCCTCCGCCATTCCTCTTCTCTATCTTAGTATGATCACCCCGGCGTTAATCCTGCTTGGCATGCTGATACGGCCATCACTGATGAGCGCACGCGCACTATCTGGGACGTCAACTTCCGGAGAGTTAGAGGCAAAAAGCGGGGCGATGACATGAATTTGTTTTCTATCCTGTTTCGTTATTTCACAAAGGCATATCTATCCTGGATTGCTATATCTGTGATTTGTCTAACCGCGATTATATCCCTAATCCAGACGGTGGAATTGTTACGTCGGACTAGCAATCGCAGCGATGAAAGCGGCGATATCAGCATCGCCGCGCTAGCTTTTCTGAACATTCCTGCTGTCCTTGAACTCATCCTACCCTTTGCTCTGCTGGCTGGCTCGATGCTGTGTTTTGATCGATGGAACCGGTCAAATGAATTCGTCGTTACGCGGGGTTTTGGACGATCAATCTGGGCGGTTTTGAATCCGGTCATCGTGGCTGCAGCGCTGGTTGGTGTAGTTTTTGTTACAGTGGTCAATCCGATTGGATCGATCACGTCGCGCCTGTACGAGAAAAAAATGAACATGATTTTTGGCGAACGCGAGCAGCAGATGTCAGTTTCAGCCGATGGCATCTGGCTTCGAGATTCGAATAACCAGGGGGGAATCATCGTTCATGGTGATACGCTGAATGCCGCATCAGCCAATATAACCAAGCCGATAATCTATACATTTGGCGAGGATGAAGAGCTTAACCGCAGAATTAAAGCCGATGCGATGCGCCTTACCGAAAAAGGCTGGATCGTTCAAAATGCAATTGAATGGGATGAGTTGGGCAATCGTATCCAACGCGGCAATATCATCATTCCCACTGCGCTAAAATCTCTGGAACTTTCGCGGTCCAGCGAGCCGCCAAGCACAATCGCTTTTTTCTCGCTACCCGCCTTTATCAATCTTCTTGAAAGAGCCGGTCTTCCCTCGGTTGATCATCGCATCCATTTCCACAAATTATTGTCGCTACCAATCATGATGATAGGGATTGCCTTGATCGGGGCTAAATTTACGCTGACGAACATGAACCGGGGTCGGCGTGTTCATCTTTTCACGCGCGGGGTAGGAATTTCGGTTTCCATTTTCCTGTTCAGCCATTTAATGCAGGTCCTTGGTGCGTCTTTGCGCCTGCCGCCTGTTTTTGCCGGCTGGGCACCCGCAATCGCCGTGATTCTAATTGGCGCCGCAATGCTTGCGCGTCTCGACGAAGCTTGAGAGAACTCAGTCATGACCCCCTTCATCAGACCTTTGATTGTATGTTTTACACTGGTCACTGTATTTTTGACACTGGCGATAACGCCAGTGATCAGTTGGGCACAGGTCAGCATTGTGGCGACTGTTAACGGCAAACCCATCACCGATTATGATGTTGAACAGCGGTCAGCGTTCCTGCAATTTGCGACAGACATTCAAATTACCGATCAGAATAGAGAGCGCCTTTATGAGGATGCCCTGCAACTTTTGATCGACGACAAACTGAAACTATCCGCGGCAAAAGACCTGATTCCCAATATTGAGGCAGTTGGTCTGCCGAGGGTCAATAAGCTGATTGACGAGACATTTGGAACGGACGGCAAACCAGGAAAAATTGTACTTCGAAACGCTGGCGTTGATCCGTTTACAGTGCAGCAGAAATATCTTGGTGATGTCGCCTGGTCAAATTTTCTGAGTATGCGGTTTGCCGATAAAATAAAGAATTTTGACCAGCGGGTTGACGATGAGCTAAAGCGGTTGAAGGCCAACGCATTAAAGCCGCAGGTCAATTTGGCCGAGATTGTTTTGGCCGCCGGTCCATCCCGAAATTTGGAGCAAACACAGGCGCTTGCGAAAGAAATGGTAGAGGCCATCCGGCGCGGCGCAAATTTTTCTGAAATTGCCCGTCAATATTCAGTTTCCGGTACCGCAGCCAATGGCGGTTATGTTGGATGGACCGTCAGCGAGCGCATTCCGGAAATTTTCCGTGAAGCCGCCGCAGCGATCGAGGTCGGGGCCGTTACCGAACCTATAATACTGGATGGCGCAGTTTATATTCTTCGCCTAAACGGCAAACGCAAGGACGGTGCTGTTGATGCCTCACAAACGCGCGTCTGGCTTGCCCGCGCCCTCCATCTATTGCCGGAAAATGCCAGCGATGCCGACCGTCTGGAAATCGGTGCTAAAATTGAGCGGGACACCGAGTTAGTGACCTCTTGTGACGAAATGGTTGCGCTAAATGACAAATATGGCTCGGATGCGGTGGCAAAACTTGACGATATGGTTATCGGTGACCTGGCACCGCAGATGCAAAAATTGATCAAATCATTGACGGTCAATGTGCCATCATCGCCGCTGGGGTGTGCTGAAGGTATTGCCTCACTTATGCTATGCCGGACTGAATTGCCTGTAATTGAACTTCCGCCGCGCGAAGAGATTGAGCAGACCCTGCTGAATAATATTTATGGCAGCCTGAGCGAGCGTCAACTTGTGCGCCTTCGCCGGACAGCGGTGATCGAACGGCTCGATAACTAATGACGCAGCGCCCCATGCAGCCCCATTCCGCAGACAATAATCTAACACCGAATCTAGCACCGGTTATTGTAACTCCCGGTGATCCAGCCGGGATTGGAGCTGAAATTGCGCTAGCCGCATTTGCGCGAGGCCAACGCGGATTCTGCCTGATGGAAGATCCAGCACGCCTGCGCCAATTGGCTTTGGCATTAGGCATTGATGTTGAAATCGCCGAAATCAGCCACCCGGGTGAGGCCGTCAATCTGGCTGGCGGCACCCTTAATGCTGACAGCGCTGATGGGTTGCCCATATTGCCCGTATTGCTCGTGCAGTGGCAGGTGCAACCCGTCCCCGGAAGGCCCGATGCCAGCAATGCGCACGGCGTTATCACCGCCATTGAACGCGCTGTAAAATGGGCACAAGCCGGTGATGCCAGCGCGGTAACCACCAATCCTATTCATAAAGCCGTGCTGATCGAAGCGGGGTTTCAGTATCCCGGTCATACCGAATTTCTGGGCAGCCTTGCCCCGCCCCGCCCGGGCGCACCCACAATGATGCTGGCTTGTAATGATTTGCGCGTTGTTCCTGTTACAGTGCACATGGCATTAGCCGACGTTCCGGGCAGGCTGAAAACGCAAGATATTATTGATAAGGGGATGCTGCTTGCCGCCGCCTTAACCACTCATTTTGGCTGCCCTGCACCGCGTATCGCTGTTTGCGGGTTGAACCCCCATGCAGGTGAGGATAGCCAGTTTGGTGATGAAGATACGCGTATCATTGCGCCGGCCGTCAGTGCGCTTTGTACCGCCGGTATTGCCGCAACCGGACCCCATTCGGCGGATTCGCTATTCCACGCCGCCGCGCGCAAATCCTATGACGGCGTTTTGGGAATGTATCACGATCAGGTGTTGATTCCGATTAAGACGCTGGACTTTGATGGCGGAGTGAATGTCACGCTGGGCCTTGATTTTGTCCGCACATCACCCGACCATGGCACTGCTTTTGATATTGCGGGAGGGGGCACCGCGCGCCCCGACAGCCTGATTGCCGCCATCCGCATGGCACTTGATATGGCCGGCAATTCTGCAAAATCCCTGTCCCCGCCCCTGTCCCCGTCCTCTGACGCGTCAAATTCATCGACATGACCCACCATGATTACAGCTCCAGCGATAGCAAGATCAACGCCCTGCCAACGCTTGGCGCTCTTGTTGGGGCGCTGGATATGCGGGCGCGTAAATCGCTGGGCCAGAATTTCCTTTTTGATCTGACATTGACGCGGCGCATCGCGCGAAGTGGTGGCAGTCTTCACGGTACCACTATCGAAGTCGGCCCCGGCCCCGGCGGATTAACCCGGGCGCTGTTGCTGGAAGGCGCAGAAAAAGTCATCGCTATTGAAAAAGATTTTCGCGCAGGGACGGTTCTAGGCTCGCTGCTGGAGGCGGCTGAAGGACGGTTGTCACTGGTTGAAGCTGACGCGCTGAAAACCCCCATATGGGAGATCGGCGAAGCACCGCGCAGAGTCATCGCCAACCTTCCCTATAACATCGCCACCACATTGCTGCTGCAATGGCTGGAGCACACCGCCGCGTTTGAATCACTGACCTTAATGTTCCAGCGCGAGGTTGCCGAGCGGATCACCGCACGCCCGGGGGACAGTGCCTATGGCCGTCTCAGCATTCTGACCGGCTGGTTGGCCGACGCCGAAATCCAGTTCGATATTCCCCCCGAAGCCTTTGTTCCAGCGCCAAAGGTTACATCTTCGGTGGTTCATATTCGCCCATTGGCAAAACCGCGCTATGCTTGCGATCAGAGCGCATTGGAGCAGATAACCCGGCTGGCCTTTGGTCAGCGGCGCAAGATGCTGCGCGCTTCGCTGAAATCAATTGGCGGCGCTGCAATGCTAACCGATGCCGGTATTAACCCGGAAGCACGGCCACAAGAGATTGATATTGAAGGGTTTTGTAGGCTTGCGAACATAGTTGGCTCTCAGGTTTAGCCGGTCTCGGGTTTAGCCGGTCTTGGGGCCTAGCTGTCACCCTGCAAAACGCGAACAAAATCCGACAGGTCCGTTTGCCGTTTACGCCGCAAGCGTTCTGCCGCCAAAATGGATTTTACCGACGCCACCGAATGATCCAGATCATCATTGATGACGATATAGTCATATTCGCTGTAATGGCTGATTTCATCGGACGCTTTTGCCATCCGTGAAGCCACCACATCATCACTATCCTGACCGCGTCCAACCAGCCGCTCATGCAGGGCTGCGCGCGAGGGCGGTAGAACAAAAACCGAAACCAGATCGGACGGCGCGGCATTTGCAACCTGTTGCGTTCCCTGCCAGTCAATGTCGAAAAGAACGTCACCGCCCTGCTTCAGGACTGCCATGACATCGGCCTTTGGCGTGCCATAGGAATTGCCGAACACGGTCGCATATTCCAGAAACTCATGCGCCGCAATCATCGCATCAAAGCGCGCCTGATCTACAAAATGATAGTCAACACCATCAACCTCATTCACGCGCGCAGGACGGGTAGTCGCCGAGATCGAAAGCGTCAAATTGTTATCTTCGGCCAGAAGACGATGGGCGATTGATGTCTTTCCAGCCCCTGACGGCGAGGATAAAACCAGCATCATGCCACGGCGGCCATTTGCGGATTTGAGTCCACTGGAGTCGTTATCTTTTGGTCCCGTTTTTATCATTGCTGGCATCTCCTGCACGGCATCGGCATTTCAGCTTCCCGAAGCGGCTTCACGCTGAAACTTCCGGTATAGTCTTACATTTTTGTTATGCGCGTCCAGCGTTCTTGCAAAGCGCAATCCGCCTTTTCCATCAGAGACAAAATACATATTTTTAGTTTCTGCCGGATTTAGAGCAGCATCAACCGCATCAGCACTGGGATTGCAAATGGGCGTTTTCGGCAGTCCGGAAATCATATATGTGTTCCAGTCGGTTGCACGTTTAAGGTCTGAGCGCAGGATGGTCCGCTTTGGATTTTCGTCAACGCCGTACAGAACGGTTGGGTCAGATTGCAGGCGCATCCCTTTGCGAAGACGGTTGATGAACACCCCGGCAACCTCTCGCCGATCAGCGCTATCTGCTGTCTCAAGCTCAATAATAGAGGCCAGAATCAGCGCCTGCTCCGGGGCTTTGAAAGGCAGATCAGCCTGCCTGTTCACCCACGCTTCCAAAAGCGTAATCTGACGTTTTTCCTGCATCCGCCGAATAAAATCATCGCGGCGCGTCCCCTGCGTATAGAAATAGGTTTCAGGCAGAACACTGCCTTCGGGAATATCAAGCGATACATCGCCGATCAGGAATTCAACTGCGTCTAGCTGGCGGATGACCTGCGCCGACCTAATTCCCTCAATAACCGTTAAGCGGCGCTGATGGCTCTGCCCGAAATGAATGATGCGCATAGTCTCATTCAAACTAGCTTTCGCCGGAATTTTAAACTCGCCCTCTTTCGGGATAAAATCTCGGCCTTTGATAATGCGCGCGGCATCATAGTGATATAATTCATTTATCACGCCGGCACGGGCCAGCGTCCAGCGCACTGTGGAATGACCATCGCCCGGAGCAATTGTTACAAAAACATCGGTTTTATGGGGACCTTCAGCCTTTAGAATATAGCGCTCAACGGCGAAGTATCCGCCGAAGACAGCAGCAATCAACACTGTGACAGGCACTGCGATCAGCAAAACCGACCGGACAATGTACCGGACGGCCAGACGAAGCATCAGTCCACCCGGCCCACGATCAATGACGCATTGGTACCGCCAAAACCGAACGAATTCGACATTGCATTGCGAACCTCACGCTTACGCGTTTTCAACGGCACCAGATCAAAGTCTGATACCGCCTCTTCCGGATTTTCGAGGTTTAGCGTTGGCGGCAAATCACCAGTCTGCACTGTTTTGATCGAATAGATCGCCTCGATTGCTCCCGCCGCTCCTAGCAGATGGCCAGTGGCGCTTTTTGTCGATGACATGGAAACATTGCTAACAGAATCACCCAGAAGGCGGCGAACCGCGCCAGCCTCAATCAAGTCGCCAAGAGGCGTTGATGTACCATGCGCATTCAAATAATCAATTTCAGACGGCGCAAGACCGGCGCGCTTTAACGCTGCCTGCATCGCACGAAATCCGCCATCACCATCTTCGGCAGGTGCGGTGATATGATGCGCATCGCCCGACATGCCATAGCCTTTAATTTCGGCATAAATCGTGGCACCGCGCGCCCTGGCATGCTCCAGCTCTTCGAGAACGACGATACCCGCGCCCTCACCCATGACAAACCCGTCACGCCCTTTATCCCAAGGCCGGGATCCACGAAGAGGATCATCATTATACCCGCTAGACAGGGCCCGCGCCGCCGCAAATCCGGCCATGCCAATTCGGCATACAGCCGCCTCAGCACCGCCCGCAACCATCACATCGGCATCATCAAGCGCAACCATCCGCGCGGCATCACCGATCGCGTGCGCGCCGGTAGAACAAGCCGTGACAACCGAGTGATTCGGCCCCCGAAACCCGTATTTAATCGACACATGGCCTGAAATCAGATTGATCAGCGCCGAGGGAATAAAAAACGGACTGATTTTTCGCGTGCCGCGATCATTCATCAGCTGGTTGGTGGTGACAATTGTTTCCAACCCCCCAATGCCCGACCCGATCATCACCCCGGTACGGTTTTGCTGCTCGCGGTCATCTGGCTTCCAGCGCGAATCCTCAACAGCGAGTTGCGCCGCTACCAGACCAAGCTGGATAAACCGGTCTTGCTTGCGCTGGTCCCGTGGTTCAATGAAATCGTCGAGATTTAAGCCGCCTTTTTCATCGGGGCCGGGTACCTGTCCAGCAATCTGGCAAGCAATGTCATCGACTTGAAAATTTGTAATGCGGTCAATTCCGCTTTTCCCGGCCAAAATTTGAGACCAGGTATGGTCAGCTCCAACACCTAGAGGTGTGACCATGCCGAGACCGGTGACTACGACGCGACGCACGTTTCACTCCTGATCAAACGGTTTTTAAAATAGAAATACGCCAGCCCCCGGCTTAAATTTACCGTTGATGATAAAACCCGGGGGCCGGTCATAGCGTTTGGTACTAGTTTAGCCAGCGTTTTCTTCAAGAAAGGATACGGCGTCCTTGACAGTCAGGATGCGCTCAGCAGCATCGTCAGGAATTTCAACGCCGAATTCTTCTTCGAATGCCATGACCAGCTCGACCGTGTCGAGGCTGTCAGCACCTAGGTCATCGATGAAGCTTGCGCCGTCAACGACTTTCCCGGCGTCGACGCCAAGATGTTCCACTACGATATTACGAACACGATCTGAAATGTCGCTCATATTTGCCCCCTGTGAGAAGGTTGGTTTTATCCTGCCCGATTAAGCAGATGCAGCCGCACCCGTATCGACGCCGGAAGATTGAAGATGGCGGCACTTAACACAGTTTTATTTCGGGCGCCACCCTATAATCCTTCGGGGCACCACAGTTTGACCGCCTAAAACGCGACCATACCGGCTAAATCGGCCAATCTCAAGTTTACATATCTTATTATTATAAATCTCAGGAAAATATTATGTGGCAGATTTTATGACCTAAGCTCGGGCAATAAACCCCGTCAGGGTCTATAGCATCGCCATACCGCCATTTACATGCAGCGTTGTCCCGGTGATGTAGGCCGCCTCGTTACTGGCAAGGAATGTCACGGCCGCCGCGATTTCATCAGCCTGACCAAGTCGCTCCATTGGCACCCGTGTCAAAAGAGCCTGTTTTTGCGACGGGTCCAGAACGTCGGTCATCGGTGTTTCGATAAAGCCCGGCGCTACGACATTAGCGCTAATCCCGCGAGTGGCAACCTCAGCGGCAAGTGATTTGCTGTACCCAATCATTCCAGCCTTTGATGCTGCATAGTTTGCCTGCCCCGGATTTCCGGTCACACCAACAATGGATGACACCGAAATAATCCGGCCATGGCGCGCCTTCATCATCGGGCGAAGTGCAGCGCGGGCAATCATCATGCTGGCAGTCATATTCACCTGCAAGACGTCATCCCACTGATCGTCCTTCATCCGCATCGCCAGATTATCACGGGTGATACCAGCGTTATTGACAAGGATGGAAATCGGACCAGCAACCTCGACAGCCTTTTCAACCAGACCCGCAGCTTCATCGCGCTCCGACAGATTGGCGGTAGCGATATGGGCACGCTCGCCAAGCTCAGATGCCAGCTCGCCAAGACGTTCAGCCCGGGGGCCATGCAGCACAACATTTGCCCCTTGGCCATGTAACGCCCGCGCAATCGAAGCACCAATCCCGCCGCTAGCGCCGGTGATAAGGGCCGTGTTACCTGTCAGATCAAACATCACGTAGTTCCTTTCCTATAAATGGCAGAAGAGCCATCGGGCCTTTCCTATTAATGGCAGAAGAGCCATTGGGCCATTTATCATATTTGGCAGGGCAGAGTTGAGCTTATAGAGCGGCCAAAACGCTGTCCAGATCATCGGCCCCGTCCAGATTGACCATTACGGCGTCCTCCAGTGTTCGTTTAACCAGCCCGGACAGAACCTTGCCAGTGCCAAGTTCAACAAAATGAGTAATACCATCTGCCTGCATCGCCAACAGCGTTTCACGCCAGCGAACCCGCCCAACAACCTGACTAACAAGATTGCTGCGAAGCTGATCGGCGGCGCTCTCGCGGGCAGCGGTTACATTACAATAGACCGGCACGCCGGCATCCTTCATCGGTGTTTGTGCCAGCGCGGCGGCCATGGCCTCACCCGCCGGGCGCATCATCTCGCAATGAAAGGGCGCACTGACAGGAAGTTTAAGGGCACGGCGGATACCGCGCGCCTTGGCAATTTCGATCGCTGCATCGACCGCCTCCACTGCGCCGCTGACGACGATCTGACCCGGCGCGTTATCATTTGCCAACTGGATGATGCCGCTGCCCGCTGCTTCAGCGACAATTTCGTCAATTACCGCCTCTTCGGCGTTCAAGATAGCAGCCATCGCGCCCTCTCCGGCTGGAACGGCATTTTGCATACTGTCCCCGCGCAGACGCAACAGCTTGGCCGCATCGCCGATCGTCAGACTGCCCGCGGCGACCAAGGCAGAATATTCGCCAAGGGAATGCCCCGCCACACACCCCGCCATTTCAGCCAGCGACTTGCCGGTGGCCTCAGACAACACCGCCAACGATGCCATCGACGTTGCAAACAAGGCCGGTTGGGCGTTGCGGGTTAGCTTTAATTCATCCGCATCACCGTTTTGCATCAGCGTAAACAGATCTTCGCCAAGCGCATCGTTCACCTGATCGAAAACGCCGCGCGCAGCTGGAAATGCCGCGGCCAGACTGCCGCCCATGCCGATGGCCTGCGAGCCTTGCCCCGGAAACTGAAACATAATTTTCGCGCGCATTGTGATCTCCCTAGCCGCTTTAATCACTATGCAGAGCTATTCCATACTTGCCCAAACAGGTCAATGCTGACCGTTTTTATCACTTGCATTCAGCGGTTTTTGGTGTAGGTTGCCGAAATTGAGA
>JAACDV010000006.1 GCA_009936825.1 Bacteroidota bacterium
AACGACTGCCCCGGAATGATCAAGGGAAAGGGTGTTCCAAAACTCTTGGCAAGCGCGGCGATAAACGATATTTCTATTGGGAATTGATCGCGAAGGCGACTTATCAGAAACGCGACTTGTCAGAAACGCGACTTGTCAGAAACCAAATTTATCAGAAACCTGAATTATCAGAAATCTGGGGGTATGAGTTAAACCATGCGTATGGAGCCGGTAATTCTGCATAGCGAAGAAGGGTTCGCGGGAATGCGCGTGGCTGGCCGTCTGGCAGCAGACGTTTTGGACATGATCGGCCAGCATGTGATCCAAGGGGGGACAACCGAGACACTGGATCAAATCTGTCACGACTATATCGTTGCGAACAACGCCGTTCCCGCGCCGCTGAATTACAAAGGCTTTCCCAAGGCGACCTGTATTTCGCTGAACCATGTTGTCTGCCACGGCATTCCGGGAGCAAAAAAGTTGCGTGATGGCGATATTTTGAACATCGATGTGACGGTCATTGTGGAGGGCTGGTACGGCGATACTTCGCGCATGTTTTATGTGGGTGAGCCTTCGGTTAAGGCGCGCCGCCTCACCGAAATTACCTATGAATGCCTGATGCACGGCATTGAGGCCGCCCGCCCGGGAGCCACGCTTGGCGACGTCGGACACGCCATTCAAACGCACGCCGAAATGAACCGGTTTTCAGTGGTTCGAGATTTTACCGGTCATGGGCTTGGCCAGACATTCCATTGCGCGCCAACGGTGTTGCATTATGGCACTGCCGGGGAGGGACAAATATTGCAGCCCGGAATGATCTTTACGATTGAGCCGATGATCAATGCAGGTCGCCATGAAACCAAAATTCTGAGTGATGGCTGGACAGCGGTGACGCGCGATAAATCACTTTCGGCGCAGTTTGAACATTCGATTGGTATCACCGAGGACGCGCCGGAGATATTTACCCTGTCCAAGGCCGGGTACACCTTACCGCCCTATCTGTAATTAGCGGCGTTATTTATCATGCCTGACGCCCCTTTTAACCCGCGCCTGAAACATTTTTTTCAGACTATCCAATCGGGTTAACCTTAAATTTAGGATTTTTGGCGTACCAAGAGAGTATGGCAAACTCACTACCTCCAAAATCACCACCACCTAAGGTTTCAGCAGGAAAGGCTTCAGGGGGAAAGGCCTCTTCGGCGAAGGCATCGGTGAAGGCATCGGCGAAGGCGGCGATTGATCACGTTTCGGGGCACCGGGCGCGCATGCGTGAAAAGCTGCTGGCCAAGGGCGCGGATTCTCTCAGCGAGCTGGAGCTTTTGGAAATGCTGCTCTATGCGGGCAACACGCGCAGCGATACCAAACCGCTGGCTAAAAATCTAATCCGCGAATTCGGCTCGCTATCCGCAGTTCTGCGCGCCTCAAGCGAGACGCTGGGTAAACAGACAAAGATGGGGGCGGCGTCCATCGCCGCGCTAAAGATTGTTGAGGCGGCAGGTCTTCATCTCAGCCATTCCAACATTCATAAACGTCAGGTGCTGACCAGCTGGGCCGCCGTTCAACATTATTGTATCAACCGGTTGGCGCACGAGCCAATTGAGCATTTTAATGCTGTGTATGGATAACCGCAACCGGCTGATTGCCGAAGAAACACTGTCAAAAGGCACCATTGATCAAACGCCCGTCTATGTTCGCGAGGTGATCAACTGCGCGCTTAGCCATCATGCGCGTGCCGTGATTCTGGTCCATAATCATCCCAGCGGCTAGACCGAACCGTCCCGCGCCGACATTCAAATAACGAATGAGTTGAAAGCCGCATTGGCGCTGGTCACGGTAACGCTGCACGATCATCTGATTGTCGCAGGTGAAAATGTTGTTAGCTTTAAAAGCTTAGGACTTCTGTAGAGTTTTCTTGGTTCTAATCAGGCCCGACCTAGTCAGCCCCCACTTATTCGGGCCCGACTTAGTCAGAATTGGTGATTTTGTTGATCTTATCCTGAGCTTTTCGGGTTAGCTCGCCTGCGCGTCTACTGGCATCCAGCAATTTTGGACGCGCTTTATCCAGCGCCTTATCTGCCGCCTTGCCCGCAATATCACCGGCCTTGCGTTGAACCGCCGGGTTCCGCGCGACGGCGAGCAGAGCATTGATCACCAACCTTCGCATCAGCATGTTAAGAGCTCCAAAATTTCAATATCAGGACCCGATTCCCAAAATGCCGGAATGAAGGGCCCAAAATTACCGCCTTATTGCGCCGCAGACACTGGTTTTCTGATGGTCATAATGCTACAACCGGCACTGTTCTTTGGCAAAGGAAAACGCAACCATGATCCCCCGATATTCCCGACCAGAAATGACATCAATCTGGTCCGAGGAAAGTAAATTTCAAATCTGGCTTGAAATTGAAGCTCATGCCTGCGACGCGCAGGCGAAATTAGGAGTTATTCCGGCACAAGCCGCTGCCGCTGTATGGGAGCGCGGTGCTTTCGAAATAGACCGAATCAACGAAATTGAACGCGAAACCAAGCATGATGTGATCGCCTTCCTAACCAATTTGGCAGAACATGTTGGGGATGAAGCCCGCTTTGTGCATCAGGGCATGACATCATCGGACGTGCTGGACACCACGTTGGCGGTGCAAATGGCACGCGCCAGCGATTTGATGCTGGCCGGCATTGACCGGCTGCTCGCCGCGTTAGAAAAGCGTGCCCAAGAACACCGCTACACGCCGACAATTGGCCGCAGCCACGCAATTCATGCCGAGCCGACCACCTTTGGCCTGAAACTGGCCAGCTTTTATGCTGAATTCGCCCGCTGCCGTGTGCGGATGGAAAATGCGCGCGCCGAAATTGCCACCTGCGCCATATCCGGGGCGGTTGGTACTTTTGCCCATATTGACCCTGCGGTTGAAGCGCATGTCGCCGCGAAAATGGGGCTGGCGGTCGAGCCTGTTTCAACGCAGGTCATTCCGCGCGACCGTCATGCCATGTTTTTCGCAACGCTGGGAGTGATTGCCAGCTCAGTTGAGCGTCTTGCTACCGAAATTCGCCATCTTCAGCGAACCGAACTTCGCGAGGCGGAGGAATTCTTTTCTGCCGGTCAGAAGGGATCATCGGCAATGCCGCACAAGCGCAATCCGATTTTAACCGAAAATCTGACCGGGCTGGCGCGCATTGTACGGGCTGCTGTCACCCCGGCGCTTGAAAATGTGGCCTTGTGGCATGAGCGCGATATCTCGCATTCTTCAGTTGAGCGTGTTTTTGGTCCTGATGCCACGGTTACCCTCGATTTTGCCTTATACCGCCTTGCCAATGTGGTTGAGGCGCTGATGATTTACCCCGAAGCAATGGCGGCAAACCTTGACCAACTTGGCGGTCTTGTGCATTCGCAGCAAGTTCTGCTGGCCCTCACCCAAGCCGGTGTCAGC
>JAACDV010000287.1 GCA_009936825.1 Bacteroidota bacterium
CAAACAATATGTTCATCAGTGTCGATTTGCCCGCACCATTTTCGCCAAGCAAGCCGTGAATTTCACCGTATTCAACGATAAGGTCAATATTTTCGTTGGCGTGAAGGCGGCCAAAAGATTTGCTTATCCCTTTCATCTTCAACATGGCTGCACTCTGATATTAAATATAGAACTAACGGAACGCAAAAAAATCTTACAGGCAATGCAAAAAAACCTAACTCTAAAGGCTTGCAGCAAACGAGTTGAGGTCCAAAAGCATTTCAGAGTGCGCAAATGTGTGGCCGCAGTGCCAGAAATTTGCGCAAAAAAGGTGGCGCAATTGATTGCGCCACCGGGGTCAGTTCTGCTAGCTGACCTTAAACTCTCATCACACGCCATCAGGTAATGTAATCGAACCATCAACTATGCCAGCGGTGGTTTCATCAACAAGTTTCTGTAACTTCTCATTGCTGAAATTCGGACATAGTTCAAAGCGCTGAATATCAAGGTTTTCTACCCCATAGTATTGAGGTGTAGCAGGATATGTGTCGTTAACTGCGTCCCCGATCATAGCCACCACAAGATTGTCAGCATTGGCCACGGCCGTACCCACCATCTGGTCATAACTATCACAACGCGGAAAGATCGTGCCGAACAGATAAGGCCTCGAAACAGAAGCCTCGGCTGCCTGAACCATCCCGACAATTCCACCATTCATCATTCCAAAAATTGCCTGCGCGCCCTCGGCAATTTGCGCATCTGCTGCGGATTTGGCTTTGGGTACATCTTCAAAGTCGCCGGTTATGGTCGACAAGTAATTCATACCATACTCAGCCGCGACAGCACGCGATGCAACGTCGGATTGAATGGTCGGTGGAATCTCAAGCCCGCCTATAAAGCCAAAGTTGTTGATGCCGCCGATATTAGCGACGACAACCCCCGCGATATAAGCCGGCACGCCTTGACGGACACCATAGGCAAAGAGATTAGGCATTGCAGCGTCGGTAGAACCGTTTACCACCATGAATTTCGTGTCAGGGTATTGCGCGGCCACAACTCTACCTGCTTCATCAAATTGCGCGCCAACTCCGATAACCAGATCCGCATTTTCCGCAAGCGTGGTAAGCGAACTGACCCAATCTTCGGGCGTCTGAGCGTTGTCGATGACCAGGCTATCGATGCCGAATTTCGCTTTCGCGGCTTCCAAACCTCTGAAATGTGCTTCGCAAAAACCGCCGTCGTTGCTTTTACATGGCATTGCCATTCCAACTGTTAGCTCGCCGGCAGACACCGTATTAACGGGTGTGAGAAATGCCAGTGCTGTCAACGCCAAAGAGAACGGTGTCGATGTCAGTTTCATGATGTTACATTCCTTCATTGCTATGGTTTATCTATGGTTAATGAAAATTTTCAGATCTGCTTTCGAGACTACCTATTGCGATCGCTTGCGTGAGACGAATGGCGTGTCGACAACTTCTGCGCGGATGGGCATAGTCGGGCCATCACGTCCCCCCCAATTGATTGTAACCTCGTTGCCTGCAACGCAAAGGTCAGTGTTCATGCGGCCATAAGAAAACACACGCCGAAGTGTCGGGCTATAACAAACGCTCGTAGCCCAACCCACGTGACCTCCACCGTGCATGATGTCATGCGCCTCGGGGTAAACCGGATGAGGGAAACGGATCGGTGGCGGGGACGGTGCGTCCCTGAACTGTGCCGCAAACAGTTCTGCGACGTCATCGGGGTTCCAGATCAGACCCTTCATGCGTTTCGCAGGGCCACCATTGTCCATGATCTTCTGCAAGGCAGCTTTCCCAACAAAATCATCTTCGCGCTTGAGGTGAACCAGATAGTCTAGGTTAAGCTCGAATGGCGACACGATGCTCATCGCAGGGTCCAACTGGTTTCGTCTAAGAATACCAGGGTTTCCGTCAAAGGCACACTGGTAGTCAAAGTGCAGCATAACCAAACCGGCCTCGGCGCGTGTCAATCGTGATGTGTAATTGCCAAGCCAACCGATGCCATGTGCTTTGCCGACTTTGACAAGATGCTCAAGCACGGTGTTTGCATCGGCTGCATCAACCATAAGTTCGTAACCGACTTCACCGGTAAAACCCTGCCTGTTGATCTCCAGCTCTACCCCAGCGATTTTCGAGATCTTAAAGCGGGAAAACTTTACGTCGTCCCAAGGCTCATTTGTTGCACTGTTCAAAATTTTTGTAGAGTTAGGCCCTTGCAGTGAGAACAGCGCGTATTTGGTGCGGATGTCTTCGATTTGAACGTCAAACTTTCCTGTTTCCGCAACATGCGCCAACCACTTGTCGGCCTGATCTGGGGTAATCCGGTAGGAATGCTCACCTGTGCGTGTAATTAGGGGATCATGCACCAACATGCCATCTTCACGTGTCATGAGGGTATACATTGATTGACCAATTTCAATGTTCTTCACATCGCCACGAGTCTGAAGGTATTGAACATAAGCGTGAACATCGGGCCCGGTCAGATTGAATTTGTTGATCGGGCTCCAGTCGCCGATTACCGCAGTGCGCCGCAGATCCAGCGCCTCGTCATACCAACCATAAAACTCGTCGCAAATCAGGAATGGCCCCCATTGGGTCCATTTTTGTGCCTTGCTACCTAAAGTCTGCTGGCCGGCACCCGGCACAAAGAACATCGGCCGCTCTGCTCCCAGAAGCCGGTCTGTATCCATTGCTTCAGAATATGTTTCTTGAGGATAAGCGCCTTTAAAAGTTGTTACTTCACGCATCTGTTTGTCTTTCCACAGGTGTTTTTCATACCTGGCAGCCAGGTCGTTTTTCACCTCATTCTAATATTTGGTTTATGTCAAGAAATATTTTTAAATGCCCAATTAGGCAGTTTGCAGACAAAAGCCGGAGTGGAATACTTGAAATACTTTGTGCCAAAGGACTATTATGAAATGTTAAGAGTTGATGAATTTTGCTGGCCTGGAAACGATCACGGATGCCAAAAAGATTTGATCAATTTGAGTGAGTTTGCGAAATAGACCTGAATGTTAATTTGACTGGAACTCGAAAAAATGGCGATTACGACTAAGATCGCGGGCTTCGTTCGACGACCATCTGTGGTTTCTCAGATCGTCGATAACTTGGTTGAGCGAATGAAAGCTGGTGCAATACTGCCTGGGCAACGGTTTCCCTCCGGTGAACAGTTGTCCAGAGAATTCAGTGTAAGCCGAGCTTCAGTTCGCAGTGCCTTAAATATTTTGGCGACTCGCGGCTTAATCACACGCAGAAATGGGATTGGTGTGTTTGCCGCGCCGCTCTTTGGGATTCACAATTCGCTTAATGATGCCGTAGATTTTTTTGAAATGTTTCGCAATTACGGTTTCATTCCCGAGGTCGAAAATGCGCAATTGCGAACCGAGCTGCCTTCTGAAATCATTCAAAATGCCTTAAACTTGGCACCGGATGAACAAGTGCTAGTGTCGCCAAAGAAATTTCAAGCGAACAATGATCCAAAAGTCTTTTGCCATGTCTATCTGAGCAAAAGTGTGATTGGATCTGAGCTGACAAAACGGCTCCAGGCGGATCCTTCAGCAAATGACTCACTTTTCGCCTTTTTGGATGAGCGTCCAGAACTGAAGACAAAGTATATTCTTTCGGATTTGGATGTCGGGCGCGCTGAAAATTGTCCGTTTCCCGATTTACCCCTAGATCGCAATGCGCCCATGTTGATCATTCGGCAGGTTGGGTACGGCCCAAACGAAAACCCGGTTTGGTGTACCCACGAATACTACCCAGAAGGCTCGTTTCGCTTCGGTGTTGTCAGGCGTAGAGTTTGACCCAAGGCTTTAGTCGGGCTTTGTCAGAATAAACTTGGTTGCCCGATAGCGCTCTGGAAATTAGCTATTTAGCCATGCCCAATCAAGTTTCATTCCGCTATTTTAAAACCAGCCCGGAGATCATCCAACTTGC
>JAACDV010000060.1 GCA_009936825.1 Bacteroidota bacterium
GCTCAACGTCTTCCAGCGACGGATAAGCGGTTGAAAGCGCCTTGCGAAGGGCGGTATCAACGGCGTTCACCGGCCCGTTACCGACCGCCACTTCATGATAGATTACATTGCCGACGGTGATCGTCGTCGTGGCCTCGGATTCAACGACCAATTGGCCGCGCGCATTAAAGCGGCGTTCATCCATCACCCGAAACCGACCGATGTTGAAATATTCGGGCACTTCGCCAAGCGATTTTCTTGCCAAAAGCTCAAAACTGGCCTCGGCTGAGTCAAAGGCCCAACCTTCAAACTCGCGCTCTTTTACATCTGCAATCAGTTTATCCAGACGCGGATCAGACGTTTTAATTTCAATCCCGAATTCGGCAAACCGCGCCATCATGTTGGATTTGCCAGCCTGATCCGAGACCAGATACTGGCGCTGATTACCAACGAGGTCCGGCGAAATATGCTCATAAGTGCGGGGATCTTTTTGCGCCGCCGATGCGTGAAGACCGCCCTTATGCGCAAACGCAGCCTCACCAACATAAGGAGCATGTGCATTTGGCGTGCGGTTCAAGCGTTCATCCAGCATCCGCGACAGGCCCATCAGCTTTGGCAAATTGGCTTTCGAGATACTGGTCTCATACCCCAGCTTTAACACCAGCGTTGGGATAATACTGATCAGATCAGCATTGCCGCAGCGCTCACCAATGCCGTTTATCGTGCCCTGAATCTGGCGAGCGCCGGCCTTAATGGCAGCTAGTGAATTCGCCGCCGCAAGGCCGGCATCATTATGTGTGTGAATGCCAAGGCGCGCTTCTGGCAGGGTTTTGCGGACCACGCTGACGATTTCAAACACCTCATCGGGAAGCGTACCGCCATTGGTATCACAAAGAATGATCCACGACGCACCACCTTCAAAAGCGGCGCGCGCGCAATTCAGCGCAAATTCCGGATTATGCTTATATCCATCGAAAAAATGTTCGCAGTCGAACATTGCTTCCCGGCCGCGATCCCGTGCTGCCGCAACCGACTCTCGGATCATTTTCAGATTTTCTTCCAGCGTTGTATTCAGCGCTGTTTCAACATGAAAATCCCAGCTTTTTCCAACAAGACACACCGCCGGAACTTCCGCGCCCAAAACGGCATTCAACCCCGGATCATTAGCCGTACTGCGTCCACCGCGCCGGGTCATGCCAAAGGCCACCATTTTCGCGTGCTTGGTTTGCGGGGGAGTGGCGAAAAAAGCATCATCGGTCGGATTAGCGCCCGGCCAGCCGCCCTCAATATAGTCGATGCCTATCTCGTCCAGCGCGGCGGCAATCGCCACTTTATCAGCCTTTGAAAAATCAACGCCGCGCGTCTGTCCGCCATCGCGAAGCGTGGTGTCAAACAACCATATCCTGTCATCACTCATGTATGTGGTCCCCCGACCGTCAGGTCTAACACTCACGCCCATCTGTTCAGAGACATGATCCTAGCACAGATTGCCTCAAACCCTGATTTAACAAACTTGTAGCGTTATGGCTAGTTACGCCGCCAAATTGTACCGTTTGGCCCGTCTTCAAGTGCAATACCCTCGTTTAAACGCGCATCGCGAATGGCATCGGCGGCGGCAAAATCACGCGCTGCCCGCGCCGCTGTACGCGCTGCGATCTGCGCCTCAACTTTGGCGGCGAAATTATCATCATTATCCTGCACACCATCATTCGCTGCGCTACGGTCATTGCCATGCGCCCAAGTTTCGGCATCCTGCTGCAATAATCCCAACAATGCCGCGCTCGATTTTAGCGCGATTGCTGCACTGGTATCACCCTTATTCGCCGCCCCGGCAAGCTCATGAAGCCGGGCCATGGCCGCAGGTGTATTCAGATCATCCGATAATGCCTGCAAAAACAGGGCATCAACCGCATCATCTGACGGGCGCGCGTCACCAACCGCGCGATACAGCCTGTCCAGTACATTGCGCGATTCCACCAGTGCTGCATCCATCAGCGCAACCGGTGCGCGGTAATGCGCCGACAACAAGGCCGCCCGCACCGTCTCACCGCGATGTTTTTCAATCGCGTCATGCGCCGACATTATATTGCCAACCGATTTTGACATTTTCTCGTCGCCCATCGTGACATAGCCATTATGCATCCAGACTGCCGCCATGATTTGGGTATCGTGCGCACAGCAGGACTGGGCGATTTCATTCTCATGATGCGGGAAAACCAGATCCAGACCGCCGCCATGAATATCAAACGTCTCGCCAAGATAATGTTTGGCCATTGCCGAACATTCGATATGCCATCCCGGACGTCCCTTTGTCGCGGAAAACGGATTGTCCCAGCCGGGCTGGTCGTCATTGCTTGGCTTCCACAAAATAAAATCAGCCGGATCACGCTTATATGGGGCCACTTCAACGCGGGCACCGGCAATCATATCATCCATGCTGCGTCCCGATAGCCCGCCATAATTCGGCATTGTTGCCACACTGAACAACACATGCCCTTCAGCGGCATAAGCGTGCCCCTTGGCAATTAACCGTGCGATGAGGTCGATCATGTCGTCGATAAATTCTGTAGCACGCGGTTCATGATCGGGGGGCAGCGCACCAAGCGCGCCGATATCATCATGAAAAAGGGCGATGGTATCCGCGCATAGCTGGCCGATATCAACATTGAGATCGGCCGCGCGCGCGATGATTTTGTCATCAACATCGGTGATATTGCGAACATATGTGACACGTGGATAAACGCGCCGTAACATCCTTACCAAAATATCAAAAACCACAATCGGCCGCGCGTTACCGATATGAATGCGGTCATAAACCGTCGGCCCGCAGACATAAAGCCGGACATGATCCGCCTGCAACGGGGTGAATTCCTGTTTGCTGCGGGTCAGCGTGTTATACAGCCGCAACCCGGACATATTTCCGGTCATGCTGTCTCTCCGCGCAGTCGGGCCAGCACGCGCTCACGCCCGATAAATTCCAACAACGGCGCAATCTCTGGCCCTTTTTCGCGCCCTGTCAGGGCAAGGCGAAGCGGCATAAACAACCCGCGCCCCTTAGCGCCTGTTTCAACTGAAATCGCTTTTGTCCATTCCTGCCAGATATCCGCATTCAACGCACCACCGGGAAGTAAATCAGCGGCAGCGTCGGTAACCTCACCCGCCTCAATTACCGGACTGATCGGCTCATTACAAACCTGCCACCACTCGCTAGCTGAAGACACGGTGGCAAGATTATCACGAACGGCAAGCCAGAAATCACTGCCGCCCCCAACCCCGGCTTTATCCAGAATGGGGGCAACATCAGCATATTCCAGATGCTGAACAATGCGCATATTCACCTGCGCCAACTCGGCCGGATCAAATTTGGCAGTGGCACGGCCAAAGCGGGTAATGTCAAACCCGCCAACGACATCTTGAATTAAGGCGCTTGGTACCACCGGATCAGCGGTGCCGATGCGCGCCAAAAGACTGGCCAGCGCCATCGCCTGAATGCCCTCATCACGAAGCTGGTTAATCGAAAGACTGCCAAGACGTTTCGATAGCCCCTCACCCTCAGCACCCGCCAAAAGCGCAACATGTCCCATGACCGGCGGGCGGGCGCCCAGCGCCTCAAAAAGCTGGATCTGGGCAGCTGAATTGGTGACATGATCCTCGCCGCGAATGATGTGGGTAATGCCATGATCAATATCATCAACCACCGATGCCATCGTATAAATCACCCGGCCATCTTCGCGCATTAGGACCGGGTCTGACAGGCTGGACATGTGGTAGGAGACATCGCCGCGCACCATATCGCTCCATTTAACTTCGCTGTCCAATAGACGAAAACGCCAATGGGGGCGGCGTCCCTCGGCTTCAAAAGCGGCTTTTTGAGCGTCCGTCAGGCTCAGCCCTGCGCGGTCATAAACCGGCGGGCGGCCTGCCGAAAGCTGGGATTTTCGTTTCAACGATAATTCTTCTTGGGTCTCGTAACAGGCATAAGCGCGGCCCTCGGCAACCAGTTTAGCCAGCGCCTCATCATAGCGTTGCAGTCGCTCGGACTGCCGGTCCTCGCTGTCCCAATTCATCCCCATCCAGTCGAGATCAGCGCGGATACCTGCCTCAAATTCGGGGGTGGAGCGTTCGGTATCGGTGTCATCGATACGCAGCATGAAATGCCCGCCAACCTTTCGTGCAAAC
>JAACDV010000007.1 GCA_009936825.1 Bacteroidota bacterium
GATCCTCATGCCCGTGCGTTAGCACCAGCCCTGCCAGTTTGTCGGCGCGCTCTTCGATAAAGCCGAGATCAGGCAGAATTATATCAATGCCGGGCGTGCTGTCATCGGGAAAGGAAATTCCCAGATCAACCATCAGCCAGCTGCCGTTAAAGTGATACAGGTTGGCATTCATACCGATCTCGCCAGAACCGCCAAGCGGAACAAAAAGCAGATCTGAAGATTTATACATCTAACATCCGTTCTGGTTTGCGCGCCCCTCGCCTCGATTACGCGCATAGATTTCAAAAAGGCCCTGTACGGTCAGATAAGGGTCGACCGCGGCCAATCCTGTTAGATGTTGGGCAAACAGGCTGGCAAGTCCCCCTGTGGCAATCGCAGGGACATCTCCATGTTCTTGGCGCAGTCGCATCAAAAGACCTTCGATCATGCTTACATAGCCCCAGAACACGCCAGATTCCATGGCTGACACAGTATTTTTTCCTAAAACTGGCAAATCTTCGGAAAAATCCCGTAACTCCAACCGCGGCAATTGCGCCGCCGCCTGCGCCAACGTCTCAATCGAAAGCGCCACACCGGGTGCGATAATTCCGCCCTCATAACTGCCGTCAGCCGCTACGAGGTCCAGCGTTGTCGCCGTGCCAAAATCCAGAATAATCGCTGGCAAATCATAATGAACCTGCGCACCGACAGCATCCGCCAGCCGGTCAGCGCCAGCCTGTTCGGGCTGGTCAATATTTACCCGAATTCCCAGATCAACCCCGGCAGCGCCAACCGTTAGCGGATCATGGCCACACATAATTTTCAAGGCACCGCAGATTAACGGCGTAGCGTCGGGGACAACGCTGGCAACAACCGCATCATCAATCTGTGCAGCACTATCACCAAGACAATCCTGAATGCGGCGGCAATATTCATCACTGGACGCGGACACATCCGTTTCCATCCGCCACATCTTTAGGGTGCCCGCACCGTCTTTCACGGCAAGAACGACATTTGTATTTCCAACATCGATGGCCAGCAGCATTCAAAGCGTCCCCATCAGTTCAACATCACCAGTCGTAATCTTATGATGTGTTCCGTCAGATGCGTCCAGCATCAAAGCCCCATCCACGCCAAGATCAGCGAAAACACCTTCTCTTACCCCGGCATCCCCCTCACTGGTACTCCCCCCACTGGCATTTCCGCCGGCGAGCATCACCCTGAGTGTCTGACCAATATGAACGCAATGCTCCAACCATTCCGTGCGCACCGGTGCAAATCCGTTTTTTTCATATGCCGATACACGCGCCAGAAGATTACCGGCATAAGCCCGTGCCAGCAGTTCGGGGTCAACCTCACTATCAGAAAAATCAGCAATCGAGGCGGCGGGTAGGTTCGTGCCCACAATCCCGGCTTGAGAGGCGATATTTACGCCGGTGCCGATCACCACAGCGCCATCGCGGCCCTCCAGCAGAATACCGCAAATCTTACCGCCGCCAACAATAAGATCATTGGGCCATTTCACCCCAACATTGCGGTCCGGCAGATAGCGGGCAATCTCTTCACGAATGGCCAGCGCAGCAACAAAGGAAAGCCCAAACCAGTCACGGACCGGAATGTCCGGGCGCAGCAAAAGTGAAAAATACATCCCGCCGCGCTGTGATACCCAGCCAGCACCGCGCCGCCCGCGCCCTGCGGTTTGTTCCCTGACCAGAAACCCGGCGCCCGCCAGCGCCCCGTCCGCGGCAGCCCGCCACGCAAGGTCAGATGATGATGTGGCGCTGTCCACCACGGTCATCAATAATTCCGTGGATTTTGTCATGCCTATAGGCCCAGTTTTAGCCCGATGTCATCAAAGACAGCGCCGCTGTTTCCGCCGCACCAAGCACTGTTCTAAGCCCGGCAAAGAAAAGCAGAATAACGGCAAGGCTGACCCCAAGAACAACCCGGTTGGCTGTAGGAACGCCGCCATCAAGCGGGGAATCAGTATCTTCAAAATACATCAGGCGGATAATCCGCAGATAATAGAACGCGCCAACAACCGACGTCACCACACCGATAACGGCCAACGGGACTAGGCCCGCCTCAACCGCAGCAAGGAATACATACCATTTACCAAAAAACCCTGCCATCGGAGGAATACCCGCCATAGAAAACATCATCACCAGCAAGCCTACGGCCAGCATCGGATGCGTCTTTGACAATCCGGTCAAATCAGTAATCCGGGTGGCCTCGTCACCATTGCGCCGCATCAGCAGAATAATCGCAAATGTTCCAGCCCCCATAAATACATAGCCGGTCATATAGATCATCACGCCCGTTGCCCCGGCAAGCGTGCCAGCCGCAAGTCCGGCAAGCGCATACCCCATATGCGCGATGGAGGAATATGCCATCATCCGCTTGATATCGGTTTGCATGATCGCGCCCAATGCACCAATCACCATAGAGGCAACCGACAATGCCACAAGGACCTGCGACCATTGATCGGCAATCCCGCCAAACGCGCCGTAAGTCAGGCGCATCATCATCGAAATAGCAGCAACCTTCGGGGCAATCGCAAACAGCGCAGTTACCACCGTTGGCGAGCCTTCATAAACATCGGGTGTCCACATATGAAACGGGGCCGCCGAGACCTTAAAGGCAAGTCCGGAAATCATGAACACCATTCCGATAATAAATACAGGTGCTAATTCACGCCCTTCTAAGGCTAGGCGGATACCGTCAAAATCTGTGGTGCCGGCAAAGCCGTAAACAAGCGAAGCACCGTAAAGCAACATCCCCGACGCCAACGCACCAAGCAGAAAATATTTCAGCCCCGCCTCGGATGAACGCAGCGAATTGGTGCGCATCGCCGCAACCACATATAAGGGCAATGACTGCAATTCAACGGCCATATAAAGCGCCATCAGATTATCGGCAGAAATCATCAGCATCATGCCAATAAGCGCCATCAGCACCAGTAAGCTGTATTCCGGCTTGTTCATTTGCGAATTACCGCCAAGGCGAAGCGACATGGCCAGCGCAGCAAAAGTGCCAACCATCACCAGCACCTTCATATAGGCACCGAAACTATCAGCAGCGAACATGCCGCCAAAAGCCGAGAGCGAGCCAGCATTCCCGCTTAGAACCATGATCATGGAAACGGCAATTCCCGCCATCGCAAGGCGCGTCACCCGCCGGGCATTACGCGCGCTCTCCCCCCCATAGGCAGCAACCAGAACCAGTGCCAGTGCCACCGCAGCCAGAAAAATCTCCGGGAGGGCTGGCAGCATATCGACCATTGAAAACTGCACCATGGTCTATCTCTCCGCAATCACTAGCGCGCCGCCCGCGGCAACACTGTCAAGAACTTGCTGAATGCTTCCTGCCATCACATCAAGAAGTGACGCCGGATACACACCGAACCAAAGAACGAGGATCGTCAGCGGAACAAAAATGAAAATTTCACGGCCATTAATCCGGTCCATAACTTCGACCTCGGCGCTGACGACTTTGCCAAACATCACGCGGCGGTACAGCCACAGCATATAAGTTGCGCCAAGAACCAGACCGGTTGCCGCGAAAAATGCAACCCAGCTACTGGCTTTCCACGCCCCAACGAGAACCAGCATTTCACCAACAAAACCGCTGGTGCCCGGCAATCCGACAGAGGCCAGCATCATAAACATGAAAAACACAGCATAGCGCGGCATCACCTGCGCCACCCCGCCATAGGCGTCGATCTCACGCGTATGTAGGCGGTCATAAACAACACCAACACAAAAGAACAACGCCGCCGATACCAGACCATGACTGATCATCTGGAACATCGCCCCGGCAATGCCCTGTTCGGTCAGCGTAAAGATGCCGATGGTCACAAACCCCATATGCGCAACCGACGAATAGGCGATCAGCTTTTTCATATCCGACTGCGCCAGCGCAACCAGCGAAGTGTAGATCACCGCAACGATCGATAAGGTGAAAATCAACGGTGCAAACAGCTCGGATGCCAGCGGAAACATCGGCAAGGAAAAGCGGATAAAGCCATAACCGCCCATCTTCAGCAACACACCGGCAAGGATCATTGAGCCAGCCGTCGGCGCCTCAACATGCGCGTCGGGAAGCCATGTATGAACCGGCCACATCGGCACTTTAACAGCAAATGACGCAAAGAAACCAAGGAACAGCAAGGTCTGCATTCCAGCCGAAAATCCATGCGCGGTCA
>JAACDV010000288.1 GCA_009936825.1 Bacteroidota bacterium
AATTGCACGCGGCCAGAATTGCACGCGGCCAGGATGGCGCGTGATCCAAGTAACCATCAGGAGAGTATGTGATGACACAATCCGACGATGACACCCCTTTGCCCCCGCAGGCCGAACCCCGGTCAGATTCCGAACGCCACAATGCCAAGATGGCGCGTAAAAAGCAGGCGCGCGATAAAATTATGGCGTCCAAAACCGGGGAAAAAGGCCTGATCATTGTTCATACGGGCAAGGGCAAGGGCAAATCTTCGGCGGCATTCGGAATGATTTTCCGCTGTATCGCACATGATATGAAATGCGCCGTTGTCCAGTTTATCAAAGGCGGGATGGATACGGGTGAGCGTAACCTGATCGCCAGCAATTTCGGCGCGCTTTGTGAATTTCACACTATGGGAGAGGGGTTTACATGGGAGACTCAGGACCGTGAGCGGGATATAGCCGCCGCCGGTGCTGCCTGGGAAAAAGCCAAAGAGCTGATCGCCAATCCCGATAATCACATGGTTCTACTGGACGAAATTAACATCGCGCTGCGCTATGGCTATATTGATCTGGACGAGGTTCTATCATTTTTGGAAACAGAAAAACCGCCGATGACGCATGTCGTTCTGACAGGCCGGAATGCGGCTGAAGAGGTGATCGAGATGGCCGATCTTGTAACCGAAATGAGCCTGTTGAAACATCCCTTCCGTTCCGGAATTAAAGCCCAGATTGGTGTCGAATTCTAATGCAGTCCGGCCCTAAAATCAGCGCTACATCGGGGGTAACGCCCAGTATCATGGTGCAGGGAGCTGGCTCAAACGTCGGCAAATCGGTGCTGGTTGCCGGTTTGTGCCGCTATTTTGCCAACCAGGGGCTGAAGGTATTGCCCTTTAAGCCGCAAAACATGTCGAATAACGCGGCGGTTACGGCGGATGGCGGTGAAATCGGGCGGGCACAGGCGATGCAGGCCCGCGCCTGCCGTATACAGACCTCGGTCCATATGAACCCGGTTTTGCTAAAGCCCGAAACCGAAACCGGGGCACAAATCATTGTGCAGGGACACCGTTTTGGCAGTATGCGCGCGCGCGAATATGGCAAGCATAAAGCGACATTGATCCCAAAAGTTCTGCAGAGTTTCGAGATTTTGAAAGCCGAGGCCGATCTCATCATTGTCGAAGGCGCGGGTAGCCCGGCCGAGGTGAATCTTCGCGCTGGAGATATTGCCAATATGGGCTTTGCCGTGGCCGCGAATGTGCCGGTTGTCATGGTTGGTGACATTGATCGTGGCGGCGTTATCGCCAGCCTTGTAGGCACCAATCAGGTTCTGGATAAGATAGACAGGTCAATGATTAAAGGGTTTTTAATCAATAAGTTCAGAGGTGATACTAGTCTTTTTTCTGAAGGTATGACAATCATCGAAGATGCCACCGGCTGGGACGGTGTTGGCATTTTGCCGTGGTTTGCGGAATCGCGGTTCCTGCCAGCCGAGGATATTCTGGATATTGCCGGAAAGACTGGTAATACTGGAAAGGCTGGTGACGCCCTCCTTCATATTGCGGTTCCGGTTTTGCGCCGTATTGCCAACTTCGATGATCTTGATCCGCTGGCAGGCGAGGCTGACGTTCGCATCACTCTTGTACAGCCGGGCGAAGTCTTTCCGGCAGATGCCGATCTGGTACTGATCCCGGGGTCAAAATCGACCATAGGTGATTTGCAATTCCTGCGTGAACAGGGGTGGGATATTGATATTGCCAGTAATCTTCGGCGCGGCGGCATGGTGATGGGACTGTGCGGCGGATATCAGATGCTTGGCCGGTCAATTGATGATCCTGATGGCATTGAGGGGCCGGCCGGGGCGGCTGAGGGGCTGGGTTTTCTGGCCGTTGATACGGTGTTGGCGCGCGAAAAAACCTTAACCGAAATCGCCGCGAAATCGCCGATTTTCGATACCGCGGTGACCGGATATGAAATCCATATGGGCCGCACTGATGGTGCGGATTGCGTGCGCCCGTTCCTGACCATTTACGGCCGGTCCGATGGCGCGATATCGCCCGATGGCCGGGTGATTGGCACCTATGTTCACGGCGTGTTTGCTGATAATGCGTTCCGGCGGGCTTTTCTGCAGGCGCTAGCGGAGCATCGGGGGCGCAAGGGTAAGTTCGGCGTGACTGATTTTGAGGGGCGCGTCGATAGCGTGCTGGATAATTTAGCCGCGCATATGGCCGAAAACCTGAACATGGATAGGTTTGCAAAAATTGCCGGCCTACAGCCTTAATAATTCGATTGGCCTTCTTAATTCGAACCTGACATTCCGGCAAATAGCGCTATTGCCGCTGCGAACAGAATTTGCGCCACAATTAGAATTTTCAATGCGCGCCGGATGGCGATCCGGTCAGCCTCACTGCCGTCACTGGCAAAGCGCCGCGCCTGTCTGATCCGTTTGCCATAACGGCGCGGGCCGGCCAGCCAGACACCAAGCGCGCCTGCCATGGCAGATTCCGGCCAACCAGCATTCGGTGAGGCATGATGGCGAGCATCGGTCAGCATGACGCGCAGAGCTGGCCAAAATCGACCCCAGAACAACGCCGCAAGAACGATCAGCAAGGCGGTGATCCGCGCCGGAACCAGGTTCAATAGATCGTCAAACCGCGCTGCTGTACTGCCAAACGCCCGGTAGCGGGCATTGCGATAGCCGATCATGCTGTCAGCGGTATTGGTGATTTTATAGACCAACACCCCCGGCAAGCCAGCCACCAGAAACCACAGGGACGGGGCAAAAACACCGTCGGATAAATTCTCGGCGCCGGTTTCGATGGCGGCGCGGGCAATATCGCCTTCATCCATCTCATCCGTGTTGCGCCCGACAATCATGCCAACCGCATGGCGAGCTTCCTGCAGATTCGTATCTAATGAAGTGGCCACCGCCCTGACATGCTGATCGAGTGATCTTGCCGCCAAAAGGATTGTCAGTATCAGAAATACAGCAACCGGACCCGCCGCGCTAAGCCCTATTCCGGCCGCCACGCCAAGCAAGGCCAACAGGGCCATAGCTAGTGCCCCGCGGCATTGCCGTTGTCGTCCGTTGTGGCCCAATTTTGAGTTCCAGCGCACATCAAAGGCGCGGATGGCGCGCCCGAAAAGGACCACCGGATGGGGAAATCGGCGCCATAAAAAGGCGGGCTCGCCGATCATCCAGTCGAACGCCAACGCCGCCAGTAAAATAATCGCCCGAAATGCGGCCGCCCCCACACCAAAGGCCAACAGGTCTTGGAAATGTGCAGCCAGCCCCAAATCGGAAAGGCCCAAATCGGAAA
>JAACDV010000061.1 GCA_009936825.1 Bacteroidota bacterium
AGCGCTGCAGAATCATCAATGGATTTCGATTGGCGAGATTTCCGGACTTTTTAATACCGCACGGGAAACGCTGGACCTGCTGGGCCTGCCTTCCACGGTCCCTAGGTTGGAGATTACGGGCGATGTTCACATGATTTTCCACATTCTAAGAACCACCAAATCATGCAGCATTCTGCCGTTTCGCCAGCTGGCAACCTTTCCGAGGCAGTTTCAGATTACGCCGATTGATTTGAACATCCAGTTGGCCACGCAAAATGTCGCACTCTGGACAACGATAGCTGGACGCGACCGCCCTGAAATCATTGATTTTCTGGGCCGTATTTCCACCCACCTCACCCAGATTGGCCTTAGAAAAACCGGCTAAAAGACCTCTAAGAACACCATTTTAGCCAGCCGGTAATTTACACACTCCCGAAAATCTATCTATGATTGTCCAGCTATCTATGATTGCCCAGCTATCTATGATTAAAAGTGTGTTTTTAACCAAGTTTGCTTGCGTTGTTTAATATTGAGGTTGGAGAGTGGTATGGATGAAGTGGAGCAGCAGGAAAAAAAGCTGATGGAAGCCCTGACCGAATTGCTGGCTGAGTATGGAAATTATGATCCGCCCCGCATTCGATATGATGGTGACATTCAAATTCCGCTGGATGTTGATTTCAAACGGCAGCGGACGCGGCGCAGTAACCTTGCCAGCGCCTTTAGCCGGATGATGGCTGATGATCTAGGCCCGCCCAAGCGACGTTCAAGCTGGATTAAATAAAGAAAACCCCCACCGAACGGAGTTCGGCAGGGGCTAATCGTCACGCGGATTACATCTAGCTGTGACGAATGACAATTCGGACCGTCGGGTCAAAACCACTTGGAGTTAATCGCCTTCATCTACGGTAACGACGCTTCGTCAGATTTGTTTAATACAGCTTCAGATTTTCTCGCCCGCCAGCACATTTACCTCAGCGATGGCCTCAGCGGTGACGGTTGCGTAAAACGGCAACGGCGTCATCAAGCGACATCTCAGCATCGGCTAGAAGAACCATCATGTGGAAGAGCAGATCGGCAGCCTCATTGGCGATTTCTTCGCGGTCGTCTTTCATTCGCGCAAGGGCCAGTTCAACCCCCTCTTCCCCGACCTTTTGTGCAACACGGGCCTTGCCTGCCGCAAACAGAGTGGTGGTGTAACTGCCGCCGGGCGCCGCATCACGCCGGGAATGAACGACCGCATCCAGATAGGCAAGAACTCCGGCCCCAGATGGCGGGGTATCGGTAAAGCAGGTTCGCGCCCCGGTGTGACAGGCTGGTCCGGCCGGATGCGCCTGCACCAAAATTGTATCATGATCACAATCAATAGTTGCGCTGACGAATTTCAGAAAATTGCCTGACGTCTCGCCCTTGGTCCAAAGTCGTGATTTTGAACGGCTGAAAAAAGTCACTTTACCAGATGTGAGTGTTTGTTCTGCCGCCGCGCGATTCATGTAGCCAAGCATCAGAACTTGCGCGTTGGCGGCGTCTTGAATGATTGCCGGAACCAGACCGCCAGCTTTATCCCAGTCAATCCTCTCGAGCGATGCCTGATTCAGCGTATTTGCGCCCTTGTCTACTTCGGTACTCATCTTAAATCATCCCCCTCGGTTGGGTCCAATCGTATCTCAATATTTCGGTCAGCAAGATAGCGTTTTAAGTTCGGGATAGGGATTTGCCCACTGTGAAAGACCGAGGCAGCCAGCCCGCCATCAATTCGGGTGGTCTCGAATAGCGCGGCAAAATGTTCATAATCCCCAGCCCCGCCCGAGGCGATCACGGGAAGGGAAACTGCGCCGCGAACCAAATTCAGTTGCGCCAGATCATAACCGCGTTTTACCCCATCATTATTCATGCAGTTCAACACGATTTCTCCGGCGCCCCGGTCCTGAGCTTCACGCGCCCAACTCACCGTGTCACGTTTTGAGGAAATGGTTTTAGTTTCATCGCCAGTATATTGATAAACAACATATTTATTATTTCCTGACTGATCAGTTTCCAGACGACTATCGATGCCAACAACAATACATTGCGTGCCAAAAGCATCGGCAAGTTCGTTGATGAATTCGGGGCGTTCCAGCGCCGGGGAATTGACCGAGATTTTGTCGGCACCATCATTTAGAATGGCACGCGCATCCGAAATTGACCGGATACCGCCTGCAACACAAAACGGTATATTGATCCGCCGGGCAACTTGATTCACCCAGCTTTTATCAACAACGCGGCCATCACTGCTGGCGGTAATGTCGTAAAACACCAGCTCGTCCACACCTTCATCGGCGTAGCGCTGCGACAATTCCAGAATATCGCCCATATCGCGGTGATTGCGGAATTGCACCCCCTTCACCACGCGGCCATCCCGCACATCAAGGCAGGCAATGATACGTTTTGTGAGCATCAGCTCATCCCTCCGGTTTTGAGATCCGTTTTGGACGCCATTTCCCTACCCAGTGCCAACGCATCGGCAAGGTCAATGGCCCTCTCATAAATGGCTTTGCCGATAATCACGCCATCGGTTGGCAAATCGGCGAGGTCTGATATTCCACTAACGCCGCCTGACGCCTGAAGCTGAATTGCCGGAAAAGTATTCTTTACCGCGCTGTAAAGGGCTGTGTTAGGGCCTGTCATGGTGCCATCCCGGTCAATATCAGTGCAGAGAACATGGCGTAATCCAGCCGTCATAAAACTGGTGATGAAGTCAAAAAGCGGTAGTTTGCTGGCCTCTTGCCACCCCGATACGGCAATCATGAAATCATTGTTTCCCGAACCATTTGGTCCCGAACCATTTGGTCCCGAATCATTTGGCCCCGAATCATTTGGCCCCGTATTGGGTATTGCGCGAACCACATCAGCGGCGAGGCAAATCGATTCCGGACCAAAATCTGCTATCATATTCTGGACGAGTTCGGTTTCGCGAACCGCCAATGAGCCGATAACAACGCGGCTGGCACCGGCGGCAAGCAATGCCTCAACATCGGCGCGGCTGCGAATTCCACCGCCCGTCTGAACTTTTAAACCTGATCCTGCAATAATGTCCGCGATCAACGAAATTTGCCGGTTTGCGGGGTTTTTAGCACCATCAAGATCGACCAGATGCAGCCAGCTGGCACCAGATTGGCCATAAGCGCTGGCAACAGCAACAGGGTTGGTGCCATATGTTGTCTGCTGTTCAAAATCACCCTTGTGAAGGCGAACAACATTGCCGTCGATCAGGTCAATGGCTGGATAAATAATCATAATGCCTCACGGGACTATTTTTTTTCTGGTCTCTTTGATATCTGGTTTTTTGGTAACTGATCCACTTCCGCAAAGCTTACAGATCAATGAAGTTCTGCAGTATTTGCGCCCCAACCAATCCGGATCGCTCTGGGTGAAACTGCGCGCCCATAAAATTGTCTTTTGCCACCAGCGCCGTAAATTCACCGCCATAAGTACAGCTTGCAATCATATCGGGCACAGCTGGCACCCGAAAACCATGCACGAAATATACATGCGCCCCATCAGGAACATCACGCAGCAACGCATGAGAGGCGCCTCCCGCAGTGTGGTTCAGCCGGTTCCAGCCCATATGTGGCACGCTTAGGGCTATATTGGCCTCAAACTCATCGCAAACACCGTCAATGATGCCAAGCAAAGGCGTATCACCCTCGCTGGAATGTTCGAAAAGAAGTTGCATCCCAAGGCAAATTCCCAGCACCGGCACTTTTAAGCCGCGGATACACTCAACCAGACCGGATGATTGCAGTTGCGCCATCGCGGTTTGCGCTGCCCCCACCCCCGGAAGAATGACTTTTTGGGCATTGGCAATCACGTCGGCATCATCCGTTAGCTGGCTGTCCACGCCGCATCGCTGTAGCGCAAACCGGATCGAGGCAATATTGGCACCGCCGCTATCAATAAGGACAATCATCACAATACCCCCTTGGTGCTTGGAAGATCAGCGCCTTCAAGACGGATTGCCTGACGAAGCGATCGTGCAAAGCCCTTGAAACAGGCCTCAACCATATGGTGCGCATTCTCACCCGTGACCTCAATGTGCAGATTAGCCTGCAGATTCTCCGCCAAAGACCGGAAAATATGCTCAATCATATCGGTCGGCAAATCACCAACCTCATCAGCGGGAAAATCTGCTTTGAAATCGAGAAAATACCGGCCACTAAGGTCAAGCGCGACGGTCACCAAAGCCTCATCCATAGGCAGGCAAAATCCGTAACGACCAATACCGCGCTTATCTCCAAGCGCCGAGCGTAGCGCAACCCCCAGCGCAATCGCGCAATCCTCAATCGTGTGATGCGGGTCAATATGCAAATCCCCATCACATTCAAGCTTTAACGAAAACCCGGCATGTTTGGCGATTTGATCCAGCATATGATCATAAAAACCAATCCCCGTCGAAATACTAACGGGGCCTTTGCGGTCAAGATTAACCTCAACCGCGATAGATGTTTCGCTGGTGCGCCGGACATGACTGGCAACTCTTGCGGGGGCAA
>JAACDV010000289.1 GCA_009936825.1 Bacteroidota bacterium
ACATGACCAAGAGCAATATGTGATTCCTGAATATGCATAGTAACATCACTCGGTACCGCGATCAGCACATCGGCCAAATCACTCATTGCACCGCCGCCTTCACCGGTCATTGCGACAATCTTAATGCCCATTTCGCGCGCCGCCTTGCAGGCCGCAACGACATTAGCCGAATTTCCACTGGTGGAAATACCAATCAAAACATCGCCGCTTTGACCAAGCGTTTCAACTTGCCGCGCAAAAATGCCCTCATACCCAAAATCATTCGAATAAGCCGTTATAAACGACGTATCAGTGGTCAGCGCCAATGCAGCCAGTCCCTTTCGCGGGCGTCGGTGATCCAGCGTAGCCACGAATTCAGCCGCCAGATGCTGGCTGTCCCCGGCCGAACCACCATTGCCGCACAGCATCAGCTTTCCGCCAGCTTTCAGCGCGCTTGCTATGATATTTGCCGCAGTCAGCGCTGCAGCGCTGCAATCAGATGCAGTTTGCGCCTTTACCTCGGCAGATTTATGGAGGATATCAGCAATATCCTGTGCCGTAATTTCGCCCATGACGACATTATTCCTCTGCTTTTCTTGACCCATGATTCACCTAACGCTAATCATGGGTACCAAGCGAGCAAAAATATCGCAAGGACACCCTGATGATAAAAAAAGCCATTTTTCCCGTCGGTGGGCTGGGAACACGCTTCCTTCCTGCAACAAAGGCCTTGCCAAAGGAAATGCTGCCGGTCGTTGATAAACCGCTGATCCAATATGCGGTGGAAGAAGCGGTGGAAGCGGGTGTTGAGGAGTTCATTTTTATCACCGGACGCAATAAGAGCGCCATCGAAGATCATTTTTATCATTCGTTCGAGCTTGAAGCGACACTAAAAGACAAGGGGCCGGTGAAAGATTATGCCCTAAAGCTGGTTAGGGAGTCAGTACACCTTCCGGGGTCTGTCATTTTTATCCGCCAGCAGGAACCGGCGGGTCTTGGCCATGCGGTTTGGTGCGCCCGAAATCTAATCGGCGATGATCCGGTCGCCGTAATGCTCGCCGATGATCTGATTCTGGGACAGAGCTGTCTGAGGGAAATGGTTGACGCCTATAGCGGCGGCAACATGGTGGCAGCAATGAATGTGCCCAACGATCAAACCGGTGCTTATGGTATTATCACGCCTGGCGCCGATGATGGACGATTGGTTGAGGTGACCGGGCTTGTTGAAAAACCGGCACCCGGTCAAGCGCCTTCGAATATCGGTGTCGTTGGCCGCTATATTATCACCCCTGATGTCTTTGATACGCTGAGCGTACAGCTTGCCGGGGCTAGCGGTGAAATCCAGCTGACCGACGCGCTTGCTCAACAGATTGGCAAGGCTCCTTTTACCGGCATGCGTTTTTCTGGTGAGCGTTTTGACTGTGGATCAAAAATTGGGTTCCTGAAAGCAAACCTCGCCTTTGGTCTGGATGATGATGACCTTTGTGAGCAACTTCAAACTTGGCTGAAAGATCGTATTTCATGAATGTTCATCATTTTGACCCGACCATTTTGCGCGCCTATGACATCCGGGGGATTTTTGAAGATACGCTGACAGGGGATGATGCCTTTGCCATCGGGCTGGCTTTTATTACCATGCAGCGTCAACGCGGGCATGGCGAGCATATCGCCGTTGGTCGCGATGGACGCCTGTCTTCACCGGCGCTGGCAGCGGCACTGATTGATGGTCTGGTTGCGGGGGGCGCATCAGTTTCTGACATTGGCTGCGGGCCAACACCGATGCTTTATTATGCAGCGCATGAGCTGGCGACCGGCGGTGCCATTCAGATCACCGGTAGCCATAATCCACCAACGCATAACGGCTTTAAGATGGTTTTGGGTGGGCAGTCTTTTTTTGGCCCCGACATCAAAGCTCTTGGCCAATTGAGCGCCGAAGGTATTGCCCGGCGTGAGGGCGGCAAGGTTAATGCCGTGTCGGTCACCGCATCTTATGTTGATCGTCTGTGCGCGGGCATAGATACCGCAGGGGTTTCAGCGATCTGGGATTGTGGAAACGGAGCAAGCGGCCCGGTAACCGAAATGGTTACAAAACGGCTGGCAGGGACGCATAAAGTTCTGTTTTCCGAAATTGACGGCACCTTCCCCAACCACCATCCCAATCCGGTTGATCCGGAAACGCTGGATATGTTGCGCGCCGAGGTATCGCAGGCCGGTGCGGATATCGGCATAGGTTTTGACGGTGATGGGGACCGTATCGGCGTAATTGATGCCAAAGGACGACAAGTTCCAGGTGACCTTCTAACCGCATTCCTTGCTCAGGATATCGGCAGGAGACATGCTGGCAGTCCTATCCTTCTTGATGTAAAATCGTCCGATAGTGCGCTACACCTGATTGCCGAAAGCGGGGCTATTCCGGAAATTTGGAAAACTGGTCACAGCCATATGAAACAGCGAATCAAGGCGGTAAATGCACCGCTAGCCGGCGAAATGTCGGGACATATTTTCATCGCTGATGATTATTACGGTTTTGATGATGCCCTTTACGCCGGATTGCGAGTGCTAAGTCAAACGGTGCAATTTGGCCAGACAATCACCCAGTTTATGGATGCTCTTCCCGTTCAGCACGCCACCCCCGAGCTGCGGATTGATTGCCCTGATACACTCAAATTCGGGGTGATGGACAAAATCCAGAACAAAGTCACCGCCGCCTATGCTGCCGCCGATATCTCGGTCATTGATGGTGTGCGCGTTCGCTCACAAGGCGGATGGTGGCTATTGAGAGCATCTAACACCGAGGCCGCTTTGGTTGCGCGGGCCGAAGCTGAGACGCCGGAAACTCTGGCCAGCCTGATTGGTGAGATCACGACAACGCTCAAGGCTGCCTGGCTCGACTGGACATTTGCCTAACACCGATAAGATTTACGATAAGTCCTGCAACAAGTCTTACGGGGTGCTTCGCACCAGAATTTGTTTGGAAATTATCCAATACAGCCCTAAATTTCAGCTCTCGTTTGAGCAATATCA
>JAACDV010000062.1 GCA_009936825.1 Bacteroidota bacterium
ATAGACAAAGCCAACTTTGACTTTTTCATCACCTGTCGCGACCTCTTTAACGTCCTCTTTAGGGGACAACACAAGAAACAGGACAATTGCTATCAGAATGGCGCCCAGAATTAGGGGTAACCTGTTGCCGTTCATGTTTCACTCCTTTTCATTGGATAATTGTTGAATATTTCAAAGTTAGTGTAGCCTCGCTCCATCTGGCTATTTGCCAGCATGAAAAACCCGACCAAGACACGCTGGAAAATTAGCCAGCGAGAATTCTCTGTTCCTTGATATAACGACCAGAACAACAATTGTCGCGATATAAGGTAACATCGAGAGAAATTGTGATGGAATTGTCCATCCACGCGCCTGTCCGGCAAGCTGCATGATCGTAATTCCACCAAAAATCAAAGCACCAATCAAAACGCGCCACGGCATCCAAGATGCGAACACAACCAACGCCAGTGCAATCCACCCGCGCTCCGAAGTCATGCCCTCTGCCCAATGCGGCGTCAGCATAAGTGGCAAATAAGCACCGCCTAATCCGGCCATCATGCCGCCGAACAGAACCGCAAGCAACCGAACTCCCAAAACGGAATAACCTAGCGCATGGGCACTATCATGATTATCACCAACCGCCCGCAACACCAGACCTGCCCTAGTATGCTTCAAAAAATAGGCGACAATAGCAACCAGAGCAACACTAAGATAAAGCATCGCATCCTGCGCAAATAAAATCTTTCCGACATAAGGAATATCGCTCAGAATCGGGATCGTTAGCTGCGGCAAACCGACAATCGCATGACCAACCAAAGGCGCGCCAACAAGCCCCGACAGACCAACACCAAAAATGGTCAACGCCAACCCGGTAGCAACCTGATTTGTTGCCAGCCCCAACGTAAACAACGCAAAAACGCCGGCAGTCAGCGCCCCGGCAACGCCGCCAGCAATAACGCCGAAGGTCAAACTGCCGGTCGAATACACCCCGGCAAAGGCTGCAACAGCCCCCATCAGCATCATTCCCTCAACCCCGAGATTGAGAACGCCGCTGCGCTCAACCACCAGCTCTCCGATGGCCGCATAGATCAACGGAACCGAGGTCATCAACACTGTCAGCAATAGCTGTTCTAGCATCTCCCCCCCTCCTAGCTGCGCGTCACTGGCCAGCGGAGCTGATCCGTGCGAACTTCAACATGGAAGCGGGTGAAGGTCTCGCCCGCCAACAGCATAAACAGCAAAATGCCCTTAAACACCCCAGTCACAACTTTTGGCATCGCCAACGCTATTTGCGCCGAATCTCCGCCAAGCTCGGCCAGCGCTACAACCAGTCCCGCAACAATCACCGCCAGCGGGTTTAATCGCGCCAGAAAAGCAACAATAATCGCCGTAAATCCATAGCCAAAAGAAATGTCGGGTTGCAACTGGCCAATATTTGCCGACACCTCAACCATTCCCGCAAGCCCGGCTGCCGCCCCCGAAATTGACAACACCATGATTGTAACGAGGTTCGGGCTGAAACCAGCAAACCGGCCAGCGCGCGGGGCATCCCCCATTACCTTGACTTGAAACCCCAAAAGCGTGCGCGACATAACAAACCACGCCGATACCGTAACTGCCAGCGCGCCAACAACACCCCAATGCAACTGTCCCAGATGGCCAATTCCCGGAATGGAAATGCGCGAAATCAGCGCCGCATCCTCATACATTCGTGTTAGCGGAAAGCCCATTGACTGTGGATCACGCCACGGCCCGCGCACCGTCCAGTCAAGCAGCAACAACGCAACATAGGTCAGCATCAGCGAGACCAGAATTTCATTGGTATTAAACCGAGTCTTCAGAATTGCCGGTATCATCGCCCATAAAAGACCGCCAAATGCGCCCGCCAAAACCATCGCGGGCATTAGAGCCCATCCAGACATCCCGGGGAAATTCAACGCCACATAGCCAGCAAACATCGCCCCTAGAACCATCTGCCCTTCGGCCCCGATATTCCAGACATTGGCGCGGTAGGCGAACACCAAACCACTGGCAATAATGATCAACGGACAGGCTTTGACCAACAGCGCGCCAATCTGATCAGGGCGCGAAATCGGCGCAATGAAAAACTGATACAGCGCTTGCCACGGATCATAGCCAAGCACCGCAAAAATAACCGCGCCCATGACCAGCGTCAGCGCAACCGCAACCACTGGTGTGATCAGCGTCAGGCTAACCGGAATATCTTTTCGCGGGATGAGATTGATCATGCCCGAACCCCGGATGCTGGCCCAGTTGCTGGCCCGGGCGACATTCCGGACATTCCGGACATTTCTGCCTGTGGTTCACTTCCGCCCATTAACAGTCCCACCGTTTCGGGGGTTACATCGGCGGCAATCATCGGCGCTGAGATTGCACCGTCATAAAGCACCGCAATCCGGTGCGAGACGGCAAAAACCTCTTCTAGATCCTGCGATATCATAATCACCGCAGAGCCGCTTGCCGCCAACTCCAACATCGCTTTGCGAATAAACACCGCGGCCCCGACATCAACGCCCCACGTTGGCTGCGAGACGATAAAGACGCGCGGTTGTTTGCTCATTTCACGGCCAACAACGAATTTTTGCAGATTGCCGCCGGACAAGGACGATGCAATTGGATTTTCCCCCGGAAGACGAACATCAAAAGCGGCGGCGATATCGCCTGCCATCTTTTCGGTAGCGTCCGTATCAATAACCCCGCGATTAACCGCAACGCCCAGCGAATGCGCCGTTAGCAGCGCATTTTCGGCTAGCGTCATGCTGGGGACAGCGGCGTGCCCGTTGCGTTCTTCTGGAACAAAACCAAGGCCCAACTGGCGCCGGCGCGCCGGACCTTCACGGCTGATATCCACCCCGTCAATGCTTATTGTGCCAGCAGTACGGCCCTGCCACTCACCGGTTAGCGCTTCCATCAGTTCATCCTGACCGTTACCGGCAATACCGGCGATACCCAGAATCTCACCCTGCCTTGCCTCGATTGATAACGAGCGCAGCGGCGTTGCAAATTGCGTGGCCCGGTCACGCGACATATTTTTGACTTCAAACAGGCGCACCGGACTGGCATCCGGTTGATCCTGACGCACAATATCGGCAACACTACTC
>JAACDV010000063.1 GCA_009936825.1 Bacteroidota bacterium
AATTTTTTAGCGGAAGCCAAATTTTTTAGCGGAAGACTGGTCGACCCACACAAAACCAGCCCTGGCTGCTTCCTTTCGGACCTGACCAGTTAGACGGGCAGTGCGTCCGTCCAGCCTTCCTAATCCCTTATATGGAACAAAGCGCGGTGCCGGACAAGTGCTTTATGCCGGATCGGTGCTTGATGCCAGACGGGTTCTTTAAGAATTAATGCCTGCTGATAACATTCGCCCGCGACTAGCGTTGGGTGCGGTCTGGGCTGGCAAGATAGGTTCCCATGTTTGTTACTTCGTCATTCTCGCAATAAAAGCAGAGCTCTTCGATCGCCAATTTCATGTCAGGCCCGTCAATATGGCCCTCAACATCAATATAGAATTGCGCATGGTCGGCAAAGCCCGGGCGGATATAGCTTTCCAATTTGGTGATATTAATGCCGTTTGTTGCAAATCCGCCAAGCGCCTTATACAGCGCCGCCGGAACGCTTCGTAATTTGAAGACCATCGTCGTAATTACACGGCCAGAATCAAGCGGCGGCACAGTTCCCGTTTTAGACATGATCAGAAACCGCGTCGTGTTATGCTCTGCATCCTCGGCTGATTCCACTAACACATCCAGATCATAGATTTCACCTGCCAGTGCTGAGGCTATGGCCCCGATCCGCTTGTCACCGCGCGCCGCAATGTCTTTGGCAGCACCGGCTGTATCGGAGTGGGTAATTGCACGCAGTCCCAATGATTGTAGCCGTTCGCGGCATTGTGCCAGCCCCTGTGCATGGCTGTGGACCTCAACCAAATCATCGAGCGTTGCCCCGCGCGGTGCCAAAAGCTGATGGTTCACCCGTTGGAAATGCTCTCCATTGATGATTAACCCCGAACCCGGAAGAATGTGGTGAATATCGGCAACGCGTCCGGCGATCGAATTTTCTACTGGCACCATGGCCAGCGCGGCGCGTCCTTCCTGAACTGACAAGATCATTTCTTCAAAGGATATGCAGGGCAAAACCTCCATTGAAGGCCGTACCGCCTGACATGACATGTGCGAATAGGCACCCAAAACGCCCTGAAAAGCGATGATATTGCTAGAATCGACCATCAGTATTAACCCTCGGAATATGGTGTAGGCGAGTATCAGGGCGGCGTTGCACCCTGTCAACGACACTATTGGTGCGTGGTGGGGTTTTTGATACTCGCCCCTCTAAATCGAAACTTTACTTATCGAATATTAATGCAGCGCTTACCTGGTTAGTCGGGCCCGCGCTGCCCTTAAATCCGTGGGGGTGTCAATGCCGCCCGGGGCATGATCAATCTCGGCAACGGCAATCGACATACCTGCTTCTAGGGCGCGAAGCTGTTCCAGTCGCTCGGATTTCTCCAACGGTGATTCTGGCAGGGCAACAAAGCGCGCCAACGCCTCACGCCGCCACCCATAAACACCGATATGGTGATATTTTATGGCATCGCCTGTTGGAACAGCGGCCCGGCTGAAATACAGCGCCCGACCAAATCCTTGCCCGGGTCTGCCTGCGGTATCGTCCCAACTGACCACCGCTTTTACAATCTGCTCGCGTGCGATCTCTTCATCGCTGGCTGGGGTAACCAAAGTCGACAGATCGGCCCCGCTATGCTGCGATAGCTCAAAAAGCTTAGCGGGAATGGCATTATCTATTTCCGGCAGATCGCCTTGCAAATTTAGTATCAGATCAAAAGTTCCGTCCGGATCAATATTCTCAACCGCTTCAAAGGTACGGTCTGATCCTGATGAATGATCGCTGCGGGTCATCATTGCATTACCGCCGGCGTTTCGGATCACCGCCGCGATATCATCATGGTCGGTTGCCACCCAGACGGGGGCGATGTCTGCTGCGACGGCGCGCTCCCAGACATGCTGGATCATCGGCTTGCCGGCGATATCGGCAAGCGGCTTTCCGGGAAGACGATTTGCCGCCATTCGCGCCGGAATGATTATTAAAGGTGTCAGCTTCTTGTTCATTGTGCGTCAATTCATCACACATTTGCCGATTTGCATAGGCAAAAGCATCAAAACCGCGATCGGGGACTTGAGGCCAACGATCAATTTCGGTAAGAGTTTGGCTCTGCCTTAAATCGCTAGTGACTGGCAGGTGATGTGAGAGGGGCTCCCGCAGGGGAGATACAAGCATGGATGAATTAGGTCTCAACAAGGTCTTTGCAGGGTTTCTGGTTGCAGCGCTGATGCTGATGGCTGGCATAAAACTGGCCGACATTTTGGTGCCACATAGCGAGCTTACTCAAAACTCGTATATCATCGAAGTGCCTGAGGGCGGCACGGTGGCGGCGGCCGGTCCGGTAGACACTGGCCCTGAGCCAATTCTTGCGTTGCTAGCTAGTGCTGATGTTGCTGCCGGAGAAAAACTGGCGAAGAAATGTACTGCTTGCCATGTGTTCGATCAGGACGGCGCCAATAAGGTTGGTCCGGGATTGTGGAACATTGTAAACGCCGCTAAAGGTGCCAAGGATGGCTTTGCCTACTCCTCAGCACTGGTTGATTTCGGCGGTGCGTGGGATTATGCAGCGTTGAACGCATTCCTTGCCAAGCCAAAAGCTTATATCTCAGGCACCAAAATGAATTTTGTCGGACTGAAAAAACCTAACGATCGCGCAAACATGATTGCCTATTTGCGGCAACAGGCCTCTGCCCCTGCTGCGTTGCCGACAGCAGCTGAAATTGCCGCTGAAGCTGAAACGCCGAGTGACGGTTGATCGAAATGACATCCAATAAAAATAGCTCCCGTATTCACAGCCAGCTCGATAATACCGAGCTGGCTGACTTTTTATCCGACCTGCCAGCCATCAGTAGGCCGATCATCAAGAGCTGGTTCCGCAGCGGCGGCACGGTAGAATGGAAGTCTGATGCCTCGCCCGTCACGCTGGCTGACAAAACGGTTGAGCGCGCCCTTCGCGATGCGATTGAAGCCCGTTTTCCTGAAGATGATGTTTTGGGCGAAGAACATGATGCCCACACCGGTTCCGGTGATACCGGCTATACATGGGTGATTGATCCGATTGATGGCACACGCGCCTTTGTTTGTGGGCGGCCAATTTTTGGAACACTGATCGGATTGGTCAGGAATGACGTGCCGATTGCCGGTTTCATTGACATTCCTATGCTGGATGAATGTTATGTGGCAGTTGGTGGAGAGACGTTGTTGAACGGATCGCCGGTGCGGACCAGCACGGTCAAAACGCTGAAGAGCGCGCGCATTGGCACAACGTCTCCCCAAGCGCTGCTGGATGACAGTCTTGCCGCTTATAACCAGCTGGAAACCATCGCGGCCATAAGCTCCTATGGGGGGGATTGCCATAATTATGCGCTGTTGGCGAGCGGCCATCTCGACCTTGTTTTGGAGGATGGTCTTGCTACGCATGATATTATGGGAGTGGTCGAAGTGGTGCGCTCGGCCGGCGGCATTGTCACTGATAAGACAGGCGCGCCGGTTTCGTTTGCGGGGACTGCAAGCCTGCTGGCAGCCGCAACACCTGAGTTGCATGCCGAGGCGCTGGCCTTGATAGCTGCAAGCTAGGCCTATAATCTGGACCCCTTGCGAGCGAAATTGCGGGGATGCGGGCCAACGCGTAATGGCCGGTTCGCGATAAAAGGGGCATGACAATGATAAAGATCGGTTTTTATGGAAGCGCCGAAGACATGGCGCATTGGCAGGAGACGCTGACGCCGCTCCTCCCGAAATTTCAGATTAAGGATCTTCTTAGCGAGGCTGGCCGTGACTGTGACATTGCCCTTGTTTGGGCGCCTCCCGAAAATGCTTTTACCGGCTGTGCCAATCTGCGGGGAATTATCCTTCAGGGGCAGGGCGTCGATCATATGATGCGCGATGCTACGGTGCCGCGCGATATTGCGATGGTTCGGCTGGTTGATCCCGATATGGCCAATGCGCTCAGCCATTGGGCGATTTTGAATGCGCTCGATTTCTGGCGTGATGGTGCCTACTACCGTGCTGCCCAGCAGGAAAAAAAATGGCAGGCCATTCCACAGCGTCCGGCAACGGGCGCGCGGGTCGGCGTTTTGGGAACAGGCGCAATTGGCAGCGTGATCGCCAGCCGGTTTGCTGCGATGGGATTTGTCACCCGGGGGTTCACTCGGACACCGCGCGAAATTGACGACGTTGAAATGTTTGCTGGCGCTGCCCGCCTTGCTGATTTTGCTGCTGGTCTGGATATTGTGGTTTCAGTAATGCCGTTAACGCCGCAGACGACAGGTCTGATGAATGCCGAATTTTTTGATTTGCTGGCCGACGGTGCGTTTATCATTAATGGCGGGCGTGGTCCGCAAATTATCGATGATGATCTGCTGGCGGCACTTGATAGCGGGCGTCTTGGCGGTGCAGCGTTGGATGTTTTCGCCGTTGAACCGCTGCCTGCTGAGCATCGGTTCTGGACGCATCCGAATGTGCGGGTATGGCCGCATGTTGCCGCACAAACCAATGCCGAATCGGCGGCTCAGCAGGTATCTGCCGCTATTTTGAAGATTATCGCCGGAGAAACGCCCGACAATAAGGTTGATTGGCAGCGCGGATACTAGATTTACCTAGGAAACAAGTAATCAATTCCGCAAAAAATAGGGGCCTATTAGGCGACGGCCAAACTTTCGATATAGGTAAAAATTGCGCGAAGCCCCATTGCCTCGCCGCCTTTTGGCCGCCCTGGCCGTCCGCCCAAATTCCATGCCATCACATCAATATGCGCCCAGTTGGTCTGCTTTCCGGCGAATCGGCGCAGGAACAATGCGGCAGTAATAGCCCCTCCATATCCCGAAGCACCGGTGCTGGACAGGGTTACATATCCGCCATCCAGATGCCGTTCATACGGATCGAACACAGGCAGACGCCATAAGGGATCCGCGACAACATTGCTTGCATCCAGAATCGCCGATGCGGTGGTGTCTTTATTGCAGAACAGCGCCGGAAGTTCGGTGCCCAGCGCAACACGCGCCGCGCCGGTCAAAGTGGCAAAATCGATCATAAAGTCGGGCTCATCCTCGCAGGCAAGCGTGATCGCATCGGCAAGGACCAGCCGCCCTTCGGCGTCGGTATTACCAACTTCAACGGCGATGCCAGCGCGTGTTTCAATAACATCCAGCGGACGCATTGATTGTGAAGAAACCGCGTTTTCGGCGGCTGGAATCAGAACCCTGAGTCTGACCGGCAGACCGGCAGTCATGATCGCTGTTGCCAGCCCCAAAACGGTTGCCGCCCCGCCCATATCCTTTTTCATCATCTCCATTGCCTTTGACGGCTTTAGATCAAGTCCGCCCGAATCAAAGGTGATCCCTTTTCCAATCAGAGTGATTTTTGGCCCGGTATCACCCCAACTTAGATCAATTAGCCGCGGGGCAATTTCGGCAGCACGGCCAACAATGTTGATTGCCGGATAGTCGCGTGCCAACGCATCACCACTGCTGACAGTGATGGTTGCATCAAAGGTCTTGGCAAGGTGGTGCGCCGTTGTCTCCAATCCGGCCGGTGTCATGTGATTAGGGGGTGAATTGATCAGATCACGGCACAGCGCAACCCCGTGCGCAAGACCTTGCAACCGCCTTGCCGCGTTGCCGCCGACCAACGCTGGCGGCAGAATGAGAGTACTAATTTGCGAATCGCGAATCTTTGCATCAGTCCGGTAAGTGTTGAACTGATATTGCGCCAATGCCCAGCCAAGACAAACCTGTCCGAAATCAATTTCGGCATCACTATCCGGACTAATCGCCCAACTGCCTTGCGGCAGGTTTGATGCGATGGCGCTGCTGTCCCAGATTGCGGCACTTCCATCCGCATCAATGATTCCAAGTGCAGTGCGGCCTCCTCCAGCAGATGCGGCCTCATCAGGGGGTAGCATAATCGAAGCGCCCGACTTGGCAGAAAAGCCATTCGCTGCAATCCATGCCAACTGGCCGGGACTAGCGCTGGTCTGCCAGTTTGCAAATCCGCCGGATGTCATTAAATGCAAGTCGCCCAGATCAGATTTTTCAGTGTTGGCAGAATTTGCGGCCAGCCCAAGCGATTCAATCTCGCGGAGCACAATATCAGTCATTTCAAATCACCTTATACCTTTTAATCGGACGTAGTTTTGTCAGTGTATTATTCTAGGGTTGGACTATCATACGGACATGCCCCATTCGCATTAGCAATGTCAGGCCACGCATTCCCAGATATATCGTAAAGGCGGCCAGAAGGCCATTCAACCCGTACCCACCCAGAAGAAAAACGAGAAGTAAAAATCCGGCGGATGAAATGATCATTGCATTGCGCATATCTTTACTTTGTGTTGCGCCGATGAAAATTCCGTCCATCTGAAACGCAAGAAACGCCACCGGTGCCAACAACGCCGCCCAATGCCAATGCGTCAGGGTCAGTCGGGCCAGATCATCCTGTGTTGTCATAATACCGACAAAGGCCGGTCCGCTAAACCAAACAATGATTCCGATCACCATCGCCGCGCTTCCAGCCATAATGTTGGTGCGGAACACCGTCCTATTCAGCATGGCAGGGTTGCGCCTCCCCACCGCCTCACCTACCATTGCCTCGGCAGCATGGGCGAACGCATCCAGACCAAACGCGATCAGCCCGAACATCACCAGAATCAATTGCACCGCGGCAAGTGACAGATCATCTACAGCCGCTGCCTTGTTCAGCAGAACTGCCTCGCTGAGCACCAGCAGCATGGTGCGAATGACCAGATCGCCACCAATGACAAAAAATCTCTTGAATGCCGGCAGATCAAACCATTCGGGGTTGCGGCGGAACGCCCTTGACGCAACTCCGGCCAGCATATCGCGCCATTGCCAGCGCAACAGTGCCAGCGTTGCAAATAGCCCCAGCCACTGGGCAATCACCGACGCCCACGCGACTCCCTCAATTTCCATGCCTAGGCCAAGCACAAATACTAGGTTCAAAATCAGATTGGTCATGTTCACAAAGGCAACCTGAACCATAACCAGACGCATCGCTTGTCGTCCGAAAAGAGTGCCAACCAGAACCATGCTCGCCAACGCTGCCGGAACGGCATATAGACGAATGCTGATATAGTCATGCATCAGCGCTTTGACTTGCGTGCTGCCGGTCAGAATCATGTCGGTCACAAGATGAATAAGCGGGGCCGCGAGATTGATTGTAATGCCCAGAATGCCGGCGACAACCAACCCCCGAATAATCAGGTTCTCGATGGTTTTGGTGTCTTCGCGGCCATGCGCCTGCGCCACTAGGCCGGTCGTGCACATTCGTAAAAAGCCAACCCCGAAATAAAGAAAATTGAAAACCAAGGTGCCAAGCGCCACCGCGCCAACAAAGCTGACGTCATCCAAGCGCCCCATCATTGCGGTGTCAGCAGCGCCTACCAATGGAATCGTAATAGTGGCAATAAATACGGGCCATGAAATCGCCCATATGCGCCGCCAGCTGGTGCGCTCAAGCAGGATTTGTGAATCTTGTTTTGAAGGCTGCGGTGCCATTTTTTGAATTCTCCGGTGGGCTGGGGCGCTAACCTGCTTGGCAAGCTGGCAACATTTTGCGCGGCGTAAAAGCTGGATTAGTGTTAAACCAATTCATATAGAAAACCACCGTAAAAGGTGCTTTAACATACGGTAAAATAAGATGGTCAACCAACTGTAACGTTTGGCCGGAATACAGGAAACGCAGCTTGTCCTTCCTAGACAAAAACCGGACCCTAGATAAAAACCGGTCCCTGAATAATAAGCCAGCGCTGATTATACTGCTGGCTTTGCTGGCTGCTGCGATTTTGATCGGACATCAAACATTGCCCACAATGGACCGTGATGAATCGCGGTTTGCTCAGGCCAGCAAACAAATGCTGCATTCGGGTGATTTCGTAACGGTGCGGTTTCAAGATGATCTTCGCGCGAAAAAGCCGGTCGGTATCTACTGGCTTCAGACAATTTCTGCGGCACTGTTTGGTGATACAAAAATCGCTGCCTTTCGCGTGCCAAGCTTGCTGGCGATGTTGCTGACAGTTTATGGCACCTACCGGATTGCGCGGTCGCTGTACAAACCACCGCGCGCGTTGTTATCGGCGGCGGCTTGTGGGGCCTCGCTTATTGTCTTTGCCGAGGCGCATTTGGCGAAGACGGATTCGGTGTTGATGCTGTTGTGTTTTTGTCAGCAATTCGCGCTGTTTCGCATTTATCAGGCTTGGCAGCATGGGCGGCGGCTGCCTTATTGGTCATATCTGTGGTTTTGGGTGCCGATGGCGGCGGCAGTGCTGGTCAAAGGGCCGGTTGCGCCGGTGTTGGCAATGACGACGGTTGGCGGCTTGTCGCTTTGGCACCGCAACATCCGCTGGATGCGATTGCTGCGGCCATGGCAAGGGATTTTCGCGCTGGCAGTGATCACGCTGCCGTGGGCAATCATGGTAACGCTGGCAACCGATGGAGCGTTTCTGGATCTGGCCTTTCGCGGGGATTTTGTGGCCAAGGTTCAGTCCGGGCAGGAATCGCATGGTGCGCCGATTGGCACCTACTTGCTTCTTGCCGGGGTGCTTTTATGGCCAGCCAGTCTGTTGTTGCCCCGCGCTGCAAGCCAATTACGGCTATTGACGGCGCATGTTGAAAGCCGGTTCATGCTGGCATGGGCGGTGCCATTTTGGGCGCTGATTGAGCTGGTGCCGACAAAGTTACCGCATTACCCGCTACCGGTAATACCGGCGCTGGCAATTTTGCTGGTTTGTGCGGTGGAGGCACCGCTTGCCGGAAGTTCGCGGCCTGCAAAAAACAAAAGCTCTTGGAATGAGAATAGGGACCAAGATTCCCCAAACCCGTTTTTTGCACTTTTAAGCCTCGATTGGCTTCGGGGGTTTAGGGTTCAAAATTTTCGGCGTAGTGAAAGCAGTTCCCAGAAATTTACGGTCCGGGGAAGCGTGCTAAGGTGGATTGCGCTTGCGGCTGAATTTGCCATGATGACTGTTGGGCCTGTGCTTGGTGGGGTGATGATCTGGGCGGCGCTGACCTTTGGCGGGGTGACGAGTGGCCGGGCTTTTGCCTTTGCCTTGCTGGCCTGCGTTATGGTTGGCTTGGCGATGTGGCAGGGTATTTTATGGCACCTGCGGGGCGGAATTAGGCCTGTTGCTTTGATGCTGGCGGCCGGCGTTATTTTTCATTTCATCGTGATTGCCGGGCTGTTGCCGTCGCTTTCGCGGGTGCATGTGGCACGCGCTATTGATGAAAGTCTGATTGCCACCGACACGCGCCCTGCCGCCATCGCTGCCGCTGGGTTTCATGAACCGTCGCTGGTGTTTCATCTTGGCCGCGATTTACTATTGGTTAATGGCGGCGAGGCGGCGTTGTTTCTGGCCGAGGCACCGGGCGGAATGGCGATTGTCGAAAAAGACCAGCAGCCAGCTTTTCTGGAAATGGCGGACCAATTGGGTTTGCGCCTTTCAGTGCCGGTTCAGATTGAGGGTTTTAACATGTCCAAAGGTCGAAACATCCGAATTTTCCTCTATAGAACAACCCTTTGATCTGTCCTATTTGACCATAGCGACGCTAACGGCTAAAGACAGGGGCATAATTCGTGTTTAACTCCGTTTTGCGAGTCCCGTGAATGACCAAAACCAAACGCAACGCATCGGCCCCGCCTGAAATTGAAATTTCAGTTCTGGTTCCGGTAATGAATGAAGCTGGCAATATTCGTCCGCTGATTGATGAAATCTGTGACGTTCTTAAAGGGCGCCGCTTTGAAATCATCTATGTTGATGACGCCAGCACCGATGACAGCGTTGACGAGTTGGTGACTGCCAAGGCCGAAATTCCGCAACTTCGCGTTCTTTGCCACACCAACCGCGCCGGACAGAGTGCCGCCATCAGATCGGCGTTGCTGGCATCGCGCGGTCATCTGATCGGGGTGCTGGATGGTGACGGCCAGAATGTTCCAGCAGATTTTCCAAAGCTCGAGGCGGCGCTGCTGGCTGCAGAAGCCGATTGGAAAGATTTGGCCGATGGGAATGATTTGGCCGATGGGAATGATTTGTACGTCATGGCCATCGGTATTCGTGCCAAACGTCAGGACAGTGCGCTACGTCTTCTGGCATCGCGCGGGGCTAGGGGGATTCGCCGGTCTATACTGGCAGATAATCATCCCGATAGTGGTTGCGGAATTAAGATTTTGCACCGTGCTTTGTTCGTACAATTGCCATTTTTCAACCATATGCACCGCTTTATGCCAAGTCTGGTACAACGGCACGGCGGGCGCGTTGTTGGGGTGGATGTGGCGCATCGGCCTCGTCTTCGTGGAACGTCTAAATATAAGATTCTGGACCGATTGTTCGTTGGAATCAGTGACCTGCTTGGGGTGATCTGGTTACTCCGCCGGGCGTCGCGGCAAGGCATCGTTAGGGAACTTGGTGTTGATGGGGAGTTGGGTGATGAGCAGAAATAGAGGGGGGCGCGGCGGATGATTGCTTTGCTTTCGCAACAGATAGAGGCTGGTGCACGTGCGGTGGCCACCTTGCTGGTTACGATGTTCCCGTTTCTGCCTGATAGTCTGATCACCAACCCTGAACAGATTATGATTGTCGTTGGCTTTGCCGGGCAAGGCCTGTTTGCCATGCGCTTTATTATCCAGTGGCTATCGTCGGAAAAGCGTGCCAAGTCGGTTATTCCGGTCGCGTTCTGGTATTTTTCTATCGGGGGCGGTGCGGTGCTGCTTCTCTATGCCATTTGGCGGCAAGATCCGGTGATTATTTGCGGTCAGGGGTTGGGGCTGTTTATCTATCTTCGTAATTTGTATTTCATTCACCGCAACGGGTCTGGCAATGCGGAAAAATCTGAATAGATTTTTGCGGCCAAAGAAAGGGGACTCAAAAAATCGAACCTTAAAATTCTGTCTCGCCCATAGCTAATATCATCTGCCATTGCGCGGCGCTGACCGGCGTTACCGACAGGCGGGATTGGCGAACCAGCGCCATTTCGGCCAGTCTTGGTGCGGCCTTGATCTCGGCAAGGGTAGCCGGCCGGCAAAAGCTTTTCACTGCCTTTACCGTGACCATGCCAAAGCGGCCGCTGGCATCACTTGGATCGGGGTGATACAGCTCGCACACCTCGACGATACCGACGATCTGCTTTTCATTTACCGAATGATAAAAAAACGCCAGATCACCAATATCCATGGATTTCATGTTGTTTGATGCCTGATGGTTGCGAACGCCGTCCCAGCCTTCGCCATCATCGCCTTTGGCCACTTGCTGGTCCCATGACCAAGAACCCGGTTCCGATTTCATCAGCCAGTAATTCACGGTGTTTTGCTCCTTTTCTTTTGGTTTTGTGACGCCGGCACTATTCGTTCCCGACTCGCCGTGCCAACAATCCGGCAACCACTTCCGGCAGATTGTGGCCATGATTAACGACATTGTCGACAGCCTTGGTGATTGGTTGATCAACGCCAATGCGCTCCCCCCGCGCGGCGAGTGCAGCAACAGTGTGCCGCCCTTCTGCCAGCACCGGATCAGGCGCATGGCCTTTGCCCAATGCCAATCCATAAGCCATGTTTCGTGAATGTGGCCCGGCACAAGACAGTGCTAGATCACCTGCCCCGGATAGCCCAAAAATAGTATCGGGAGCCGCCCCGGCAGCGCTGGCAAAGCGCGCCATTTCAGCCAACCCTCGCGTAATAATTGCGGCCCGGGCATTATCGCCGAGTTGCAAACCGACAGCGCATCCAGCGGCAATCGCAATGACATTTTTCATCGCACCACCGATGGCAACACCAACCGGATCATTGCTGGAATAAACCCGGATATTACTTCCGCGAAAGGCGCTTTGAACGGCGCCACTTGCCAATTTATCATTGCTGGCGGCGGTGATTGCCGCTGGCAGGCCGCGCAACACCTCGTCGGCAAAACTCGGCCCCGAAAAGACCACAACGGGATGTTGGGAAAGCTGTTCGCTTGCCACTTCATGCATCAAAAGCCCGCCGGATTTATCGGTCGCCACCAGCCCCTTGGCGCATAGAATAATGATTGCATCTTGGCGAGCTTCACGGCGAACCATCGTCAATGCCTCGATCGTTGCCTTAACTGGAACCACTATGAAAATCAGATTGGCATCGCGTAAGATAGCTGGATCGGTGCTGGCGGGAATGGGCGATGTGGCGGCAATATCGGCAATCTGGCGACATCTCCCCTTAGCCAACATCTCCACGGTATCGTCTGACCTAGCCAGAACTTTGGCGTTGGTCCCGGCCGTTATTAGGGCAGCTGCAATGGCGGTCCCCCAACTGCCGCCGCCAATGATGATTGCTTTGGTCATGCGCGCACTCCGCGGCCGGGGGGAGGCGGTGCATCGGGATCAAGCGGCCAGCGTGGGCGCGGTGCAAAATCTAGGGGATCAGACGCATCACCGCGTTCAATGGCAGCCCATGCAATCATCGCTGCATTGTCGGTACACAGCCATGCAGGCGGCACGGAAATATCAAAACCTGCGGCTAAAGCAACAGCTTCCAGCCGCAAAAAAATGGCTTTATTCGCGGCAACCCCGCCGGCAATAACCAGCGTTGCGGGTCCATGTGTCGCAGCAAAGCGTGTCATCGCCTTTTCGGTCCTGTCTGCTAGACAATCGGCAACCGCGGCTTGCAGTGAAGCTGCCAGATCAGCGGTGAAATTAGAGGCGGCCTGATTAGCAGAATGCTTGGCGAAATGGTTAGCAACGGCAGTCTTCAGCCCGGAGAAGGAAAAATGGCAATGGTCTGCGCCCTTTAGCGGACGCGGCAGTTTAATCGCGGCAGGGTTGCCGCTCTTGGCCAGCGCCTCAATCGCCGGTCCGCCCGGATAGCCAAGCCCCATGATTTTTGCGCTTTTATCGAAAGCTTCACCGGCGGCATCATCCATCGTTGTGCCATATCTTTGATATTCGCCGGGACCATGCACCGCCAGCAACTGGGTATGTCCGCCCGATACTAGCAATAGCAGATAGGGAAACTTAATATTGGCAACCAGACGGGCGCTCAATGCATGGCCTTCAAGATGATTCACCGCGAAATAGGGAATGCCGCGCGCCGCCGCGATTGCTTTTGCTGCAACCGTTCCCACAACAACACCGCCGATCAGCCCGGGCCCCCCTGTTGCCGCTACCGCATCAATGTCATCAATACTAACATCCGAATTGATAAGCGCGGCCTCAATGACCGTATCAATCGCGTCAAGATGCGCCCGCGCGGCAATTTCGGGAACAACCCCCCCATGGCTGGCATGAATTTCCATTTGTGAGGCAATTTCGTTGGCCAGAATGGTGCCGTCACTGCGCACTATCGCGGCAGCAGTTTCATCGCAACTGCTCTCGATGCCAAGGACGATGCTAAAACCGGAGCCGGAGCCTGGGCCAAAACCTGAGCCTGAGCTGATTCGTGAAGGTATCATTCGCAGATTCTTTTGCCGTTTATCTTTTATTTTTACTGGCCTTGCAGACATTTAACCTAGGTTAACCTTGTAAAGCATAGGCCATCATCTGGATAATGATAAGGGCTTCACCGTCCTTTTGGCATTATATTGATTTTTGCTGTGCTTCATTTTGTTTTTTGCTTTGCAACTGGGGCGTGCTGGCTGTTAGAACAGGCGCCAATGACGCAGTTTTCGGACATTTTTGAGAGCCAACCCCTGGTGCTTGCCAGCCGTGCTTCGGCCTTGGCGATGGCACAAAGCGAACTTGTGCGCGCCCGGCTGTCGCCGATATCTACCGAAATCATGCCGCTGACCACCAAGGGCGACCGGATTCTTGACCGATCGCTGGCGGATGCTGGCGGAAAAGGGCTGTTCATCAAAGAGCTGGAACATGTTTTGCTTTCGAGTGGCTGTGATGCTGCGGTTCATTCGATGAAGGATATGGAAACTGTTTTTGCCGACGGCACCATGATCGCTGCCGTTCTGCCGCGAGAAGACCGGCGGGATGCGCTGGTTGGGCCGTATGCCAGCCTTGATGCGCTGCCGGAAGGCGCGGTTGTTGGTACCGCGTCGGTCCGGCGTACCGCAATCTTGCTTCATCATCGCCCTGATCTTCAGATCAAATTATTGCGCGGGAATGTAAATAGTCGTCTTGCAGCACTGGATGCTGGCAAGTTTGACGCCATTGTTCTGGCGGTTGCCGGGCTTAAGCGCTTGCAGTTGGATGTAGAATACGCGCCGATTGATCCATCGATTATGCCGCCATCTGCGGCGCAAGGGGCGCTGGCAATTCAGGTTCGGGATGCCGATGATGCGCGCAGTGCTGCGGTAATCGCTGCGTGTGCCGGATTGAATGACGCTACTGCTGCCGTGGAAGTCACCGCCGAGCGCGCCATGCTGTACCAGCTTGACGGATCCTGTCATACGCCGATTGCCGCCAGCGCGAAGCTAGACGATAAAGGCACTCTGCATCTTGACGGAATGGTGTTGAGCGTTGACGGTAAAAAAGCGTACCGTAGCATTCTTTCTGCGCCGCGCGGTGCGGCTGACAAACTTGGTCGGGAACTGGCGGAGGATTTGCTGGAACAGGCCGGTGGGCATGCCTTTCTAGCCTAGCAAGTCTCTGGCCTAGC
>JAACDV010000064.1 GCA_009936825.1 Bacteroidota bacterium
ACCAATTCCAACACGCACCAACTCCAATTTGCACAAGCGGGCGCAAATGAAACTTTCCGATTTTGACTATGATCTGCCGCAAGATGCAATCGCCACCGAACCGGCAAGGCCGCGTGATGCGTCAAGATTGCTAGACCTGACCGGTGATGGGCTGACTGACCGCCATATCCGTGATCTTCCCGATGTGTTGAGGGCAGGTGATTTGCTGGTGGTAAATGACACAAAGGTTATCCCCGCACGTTTGACCGGGCGGCGTGGCGCGGCAGGAATTAATCTAACGCTGCATAAGGATGAAGGCGGCGCGCGTTGGCGGGTTTTTGCCAAGCCTGCCCGCAAATGCCGTCCCGGCGATATAATCATTTTTGGGGATGGTTTTGCGGCCCGCGTCAAAGGGCGCGGTGAGGGCGGAGATGTCGGTATTGAATTTATTAATCCGGCCTCAGATTCAAACCAGGATTCAGTCCTAAGTGAGGCGGCCATTGATGCCGGTCTGATGCGCTATGGCAGCATGCCGCTTCCCCCCTATATCCGGCGCCCCGACGGGTCTACAGATGATGATGCCAGCGATTATCAAACGATGTTTGCCGCGCATAGCGGGGCGGTGGCAGCGCCTACTGCCGGCCTGCATTTTACCCCGGATTTAATGGCACGGCTTGCCGCCGCGAATATTGGGCTTGCGCGCGTGACGCTGCATGTCGGCGCGGGAACTTTTCTTCCCGTGACTGTTGATGACATTGCCGAGCATAAAATGCATAGCGAGTGGGGCCAAATTCCCAAATCCACCGCCGATGCGATCAACCGGACGCGCGATGCTGGCGGGCGGGTGATTTCGGTTGGTACAACCAGTTTGCGTATTTTGGAGGCCTGTTTTGGCGCGCTAGGCAGGATTGATGAATTTTCTGCCGATACCGATATTTTCATCACGCCGGGCTATCGTTTCGAGGCGGTTGATTTGCTTTTGACCAACTTTCATCTGCCAAAATCTACTTTGTTGATGCTGGTAAGCGCTTTTTCCGGTATCCAGCCTATTCGTGACGCCTATCGGCATGCGCTTGACGATGGCTATCGTTTTTTTTCCTATGGTGATGCGTGTCTGTTGGCGAACAACAGTGAATAAGACCGGAGATCATCCCATGCCTGTTAGTAAGGATGCCATGCCTGTTAATAAAAAAAAGTCGGATGAAGAGAGTAATCCGCGTCCGGAATTTTCATTCACGCTGAAAAATACTGATGGTATGGCGCGCCGGGGCGTTGTTCAAACGGCGTGGGGTGCGGTTGAAACGCCGGTTTTCATGCCGGTTGGAACCGCTGCAACGGTTAAGGGAATGACGGTGGATTCGGTTAAATCCACCGGTGCCAGTATCATTCTGGCGAACACTTACCATCTGATGTTGCGCCCGGGGGCTGAGCGCGTTGGCAGGCTTGGCGGGGTGCGCAAGATGATGGGGTGGGACGGCCCACTTCTGACAGATTCTGGCGGTTTTCAGGTCATGTCGCTTGGTCCGTTAAGGTCGTTGGATGAAGATGGTGTTACCTTCAAATCACACCTTGATGGCACTAGCTATCGGCTGACTCCAGAACGTTCTACCGAAATTCAGAACCTGCTTGACGCCACCATCACCATGGCGTTTGACGAATGTACGCCGTTTCCGGCAACCGAGGCAGTGGCCGCCGATTCCATGCGTCTTTCGATGCGATGGGCGGCGCGGTCGCGGGATGCGTTTCAGGCACGCCGCGGCTATGGCCAGTTTGGTATTGTTCAGGGATCTGTGTTTCATGATTTACGCGCTGAGTCCGTTGCTGCGCTGGAACAGATTGACTTTGAGGGCTATGCCATCGGCGGGTTGGCGGTTGGTGAAGGTCAGGCGGCGATGTTCGAGACCTTGGAGACTACCACGCCAATGATGCGCGCTGACCGGCCACGCTATCTGATGGGGGTTGGTAAACCTGCCGATCTTGTTGGCGGGGTTGCCCGCGGGGTTGATATGTTTGATTGTGTTTTGCCAACCCGCTCGGGGCGCACCGGTCAGGCGTTTACCCGCCGCGGGCCGGTCAATATCAAAAATGCCCGCCATGCCGAGGATCAACGCCCGATTGATGAGATGTGCGGCTGTCCGGCCTGTTCGCGGTATTCGCGCGCCTATCTTCACCATCTGTTCAAAGCGGATGAAGTTCTGGGTCTTATGCTGTTGAGTTGGCATAACGTGCAATATTATCAGGACCTTATGGCAGGAATGCGCGCTGCAATCGAAGCTGGAAAATTTGCCGCATACGAGGTCGATTTTCATGCGAGTCAGGCGTTAGGAGATATCGAGCCCCTAGTTTAATATAAGCCCTAGTTTAATATTAAGAATGCGGCAATTGCAGATGGGCAGATCTTAATTCCAGATTTAGAGGCTAGAGGGATGGCAATGGCTGAAGGTGCAAAACTTCGCAGTTGGCTCGATCAGGCAGGCCGTGATGCAGGTTTTGATGCCATTCATGTCGGTCCGGCGCGCCTGCCAGATATTGTTGCCGCGCGCTTGACCCAGTTTCTGGCGTCCGGATATCAGGGCGATATGGAATGGCTTGCCGATACCGCTGCGCGCCGCGTTCAACCAGGCGCGATGTGGGGGGATGCCCGCACCGCGATTATTGCCACCATGAATTACGGCCCGGATCATGATCCGATGGATAATCTGGCGGCGCGCGGTCGCGGTAATATTTCGGTCTATGCGCGGGGCCGTGATTATCACGATGTAATTAAGGGAAAGCTGAAACAGGTGGCCAGCCAATTCGCCTCGCGCAGCGGCGCTGAAGTAAAAGTGTTCGTTGATACCGCGCCGTTGATGGAAAAGCCGCTAGCAGAAATTGCCGGGGCTGGCTGGCAGGGCAAACATACCAACCTCGTCTCACGGGCCAAGGGGTCATGGTTGTTTCTGGGGATTATCCTGACCAGTGCCGACATTACGCCGGATCAGCCGGAGAGTGACCATTGCGGTAGCTGCACGAAATGCCTTGATGCCTGTCCGACGAACGCTTTTCCCGCACCCTATCGGCTGGATGCGCGGCGCTGTATTTCCTATCTCACGATTGAACATAAGGGCCAGATACCGGTGGAATTCAGGCGGCCTATCGGCAACCGTATTTTTGGGTGTGATGATTGTCTGGCGGTCTGCCCTTGGAACAAATATGCCTCGCTTGCGCGTGAGGCAAAACTGCGGGCCAAGACCGAAATGCCCCAGTTGGCCGAACTGCTGGCGCTGGATGATTCAGGCTTTAGGGCCATGTTTGCCGGAGGACCGGTGCGCCGCGCCGGTTATGCGCGCTTTATGCGTAATGTTCTAATCGCGGCGGGAAACAGCGGTGATACCGGGCTGGTAGAGGCGGTAACGGCGCAGCTTGGCAGCCCGGATGCGGTGGTGCGCGGGATGGCTGTCTGGGCGCTTTGGGCGTTGCTTGACATGAATTCTTTCACGGCCTTACGCTCTATCCATGCGTCGCTAGAAAGTGATAAATCGGTTCAAAATGAGTGGGCGCAAACTTAGCAATAAGTGAATTTTGATAAGTGAAGGTTGGATCATAAATTTGGATCATAAATTTGGATCATAAATTTGTTGGGTCCTAGCCCCATGGTAAGGTCGGTTCATGTCTGATATTACGCTCTATATCACGCATAAAAACTATTCATCCTGGTCGCTTCGTGCGTGGTTATTGATGCGTGCATTTGGCATTGAGTTTGATGAAGTTCAAATGCCGATGAACAATGAAGGTGTCGTGCCGGGCATGGCGGATATCTCGCCAACTGGAAAAGTGCCGTGCCTCGTTGTGCGTCCAAATTCCCCAAAGGCCGGTACTCCAGGGGCCGATATCCCAAGGGTGGGCGCGTCGGACCTCACCATTTGGGACACGCTCGCCATTACCGAATATCTTGCCGAGACTTTTCCCCAGCATTCAATCTGGCCGAAATCAACGACGGACCGTGCCCGGGCGCGGTCTCTGGTGGCTGAAATGCATTCGGGCTTTAATGGTCTGCGCAATGAATGCCCGATGAATTTGCGCCGCCAACCAAACCCGTTAAATATCAGTGCGGCAGCACGGGCGGATGTGGCGCGAATTGAGGAAATTTTTGCAACTGAGCTGGCGACATCAAACGGACCGTTTCTGATGGGCGAATTTAGCGCTCTGGATGCTTTTTATGCCCCGATCTATGTCCGGCTGACAGGTTATGCCCTGTCCTCGCATTCTGCGTTTCAACAATTCGGGGCGGTGCTGACCCGCCTTCCAGCGTGGCGTGAATGGACGATTGCCGCCGCCTCGGATACCAGCATAGTCGCTGCCGACGAGGCCTAAGTCGCCGCTAACGGGCGCTTCCCCCCGACTTCTATTAGACGACATCCCCACTTCTGCAAAATTGACCGCGCTTATGCGCGCTGTCGCGGTTTGAGTAACGGCAATGTTTTGAGTAACGGCAATGTGAGTTGACGTTCACTCCATTATCATCTTAACCGTAAAATTTCGTACCACTAAAAATTATTAAAATACGCATCAAAAGTGTTGATTGACCTTTTGTCCATCTAACTAGGGAGGAAAACATGGATCGTAGATCCTTTATTTCAAAAGCCGGAACTGGTGCCGTACTTGCCAGCACTACTGCATTGGCCGCTCCGTCCATCGCGCAAGGCAAGCGTGTTTTGACTATGGTTACATCGGTGCCTCACGGTTTTGCTGTGTTTGATAGTGCTGCTGTTTATTTTGCAAAAGCTGTCGAGGAATTGACCGAAGGCCAGATTACCATCGACAAAAAGGCTGCTGGCGAACTGGTTGGCGGTTTTGAAGTCTTTGATGCGGTGTCTTCAGGTCAAGCCGATATCTATCACTCGGCCGAGTATTATTTTGGCGGTCAGCATCCGGCACTTTATTACTTCACGGCGGTGCCGTTCGGCGCGACTACCGAAGAAATGATGGCGTGGTATCTGCATAATGGCGGCCATGATCTTCACAAGCAGATTGGCGAGATTTTCAATCTGAAATCATTCCTTTGTGGCAACACTGGTATGCAGCCGGGCGGTTGGTTTAACAAGGAAATCAAGTCGGCTGATGATTTCAACGGTCTGAAATTCCGCATGCCGGGAATTGGCGGAAAGGCGTTGGAGTTAACCGGTGCCTCAGTACAGTCCCTTCCGGGCGGTGAGGTTTATCAGGCGCTGGCGTCAGGCGCGATTGACGGGGCGGAATGGATTGGCCCTTATGCTGATGAAAAGCTGGGGTTTCAGGAAATCTGTAAATTCTACTACACCTCAGGCTTCCATGAGCCAGGCTCGGCGCTTTGTGCTTCGTTCAACCTTGATATTTATAACAGCATGACCCCGGCACAGCAGAATGTGATGTTTCAGGCGGCGCTGGCGACAACGCAGCATGAAGGCACGTTGGGCGTTGCCAACAATGCAGCTGCGTTGGAGCGAATTATCTCGCAAGGTGTTAAACCAATGGAATTTCCTGACGATGTCTGGGATTTGTTTGGCGAAGCCTCGACAAAGGCCATGGACGCTTACATGGATGATGACATTTATCGTGAAGTCCGGGCTAGCTTTAACGAAAGCCTTCTTAAATCGGCTTCGTGGCTTGATCGTGCGGACCGCTCATA
>JAACDV010000290.1 GCA_009936825.1 Bacteroidota bacterium
AGCTGATCAGCGGCAAGGTCATTCCCTTGGTTGGGATCAGATCAACCGATGATGCCATATGAATTGATGCCTGAACGCCAAACTGCATCAGTAGGCTAGAGGCGGCAATCAGACAAAACAGACCCTCGTCCGAGATCGCGCGGATAAAGCCGCGAAGAACAATAAACCCATACAGCGCTAGCAATGACAGGCAAGCCAACGCGCCGTATTCTTCGGCAGCTACAGCAAAAATGAAATCCGAATGTGCATCGGGAAGGTGCAGTTTAACCGTGCCATCGCCCGGTCCAACTCCCAGCATTCCGCCATTGGCAAAGGCGTCTTTGGCTTGCTTAACTTGCCACGCGCCCCCCTCAAAAAACTGATTAATCCTGCTTTCAACATGACCAAGAAACAGATAGGCAACAATCAGTCCTAGCGGAACCAGCGCCACAACGCTGATCACCAGCAGCATAGGCAGACCCGCCAGAAACATCTGGAATCCCCAAGTCATAACCATCATTAAAGTCATGCCGATATCGGGCTGAAGTACCAGAATACCGACAATCGCGGCCATCAGTGCCGATGAATAGATCCACCCGGGAAAATCTTGTCCCTCGCGCCACAAGGTTAACAACCATGCAGACACAACAGCGAAAAGCGGCTTGGCGAATTCCGACGGCTGCAAGCTAATTCCGGCAATACTGATCCAGCGCGTCGCTCCTTTAATCTCGCTGCCAGCTAAAATTGTCGTCACCATCAGACCAACCGCGCCAATCAGGCCAACCAGCGCCAGAATGCGAATGGCGCGCGGCTCCAGCAATGACGTTGCCAGCATGATGCCAACCGCGGGGACCAGATACATCGCTTGGCGAATGACAAAATGCTGGGAGGGAAGGTTGATTAACGTCGCCACCGCAGGCCCTGCGGCCATGACCAGCAAAGTGCCAATGACCATTAACAGGATCGCGGCAGCCAGAATCCAGCGGTCAACAGTCCACCACCACACCCCAACAAGTGAACGATCAGTGCGGTCAAGCATGCTGGCCCCTCCGATCCCGGTCACTTGCGGTCAGACGGTGGGCGATGTCGGTAAAAACATTGCCGCGTGCGACAAAATTATCAAATTGATCAAAAGATGCCGCGGCGGGGGACAGCAAGATCGTGGCGGCGATACCGGTATTGTGCGAATTACCTTTATCGTCAGCACAAGCTGCACTGGCGTCGGAAAAGGCGCTGACTGTTGCGCTTTCCAGATCGCCTGAAATTTCTGTTGGGCAACGACCGGAGAGGCTGGCAGCAAAACTGGCAGCCGAAGTGCCAATCAGATAGGCCCGTCGCACCGCCCCGATAGCGCCCCCAATATTGCGAATACCGTCTTCCTTGGCATCACCGCCTGCAATCCAGTAGATGTTGTCAAATGCCGCCAATGCTTTTGCTGCCGCAACGCCGTTGGTGGCTTTTGAATCATTGATGAAAACAATGCCGCCGGTCTGGGCCACCTGTTGCATCCGGTGTGGCAGTCCGGCAAAGCTGGCCATGCCCGTTGAAATTGCGGTTTCACTAACCCCCAGATGGCGAAGAGTGGCCGCCGCCGCCGCCGCGTTTTCTGCATTATGAGCGCCGGATAGTGCCGCCGCGTCGGCAATTGCCTCGGGGGCGTCTGCCGATCCGACAATTTTAACATTGGTTCCGGCCTTAACTGCGTTGCGGGCCAGACTAGCCAGATGATCCCCGCCATTGCCCAGAACAGCAAGGCCGCCCGGGGTCATACTGGTAAGCGCGCGCGCCTTGGCAGCTATATACCCGTCCATTCCGTTATGCCGATCAAGATGGTCGGGCGTGATATTAAGAATAATCGCAACATCCGATTGCAGCGAATATGTGGTCTCCAGTTGATAGGATGACATTTCCAGAACGATCACCCCGTCCGGCCCCGGATCATCCAGATTACAGGCGGCATCGCCGATATTCCCGCCAACAGCGTTCCTGATTCCGGCATGATCTAGGCAATGGCCGAGAAGCGCCGTTGTTGTTGATTTACCGTTCGTTCCGGTTACCACAACAAGGCGCGCCGCCGGTTTGGCGCGAATAGCGACTTCGATTTCGCTGATGATTTCAACCCCGGCAGCAGCAGCGCGTTCGGCGGCGGGATGGGGGACGGGAAAGGCATGCGGAATGCCCGGGCTGATAACCATCGAGTCCAGCTGTTGCCACGGCCAGTCCTGCCAAGGGGCCAGCGTTGCCCCGTCTGGTGATCCATC
>JAACDV010000065.1 GCA_009936825.1 Bacteroidota bacterium
GCCAATCTTGACGCGCAGCATATCGACATGCTGGCAAAGACACCATCGTTGGCGCAATGGCAGCCATGGTTGCGGCGGGTTCGCGCCTGGGCACCGCATCAGTTGTCGCCCGATATGGAAAAGATGCTTGCTGAGCGTGCCCCTAGCGGGCGCGGGGCCTGGGTCCGCCTGTTTGATGAGACCGCTGCCGGAATGCGGTTTCCTTTTGGTGGGGCAGACGTCACCGAGGCCGAGATTCTAAATTCCCTGTCCAGTGCTGATGCTGGTGAGCGTAAAGAGGCTGGGGCGTCGCTGTCAGGAACTTTAAAGGCCAATGAGCGTTTGTTGTCGCTGGTGCTAAATACCATTGCCAAAGACAAAGAGGTCGAAGACCGCTGGCGTCAGTTCAAGCGGCCCGTAGCGTCGCGCAACCTCGATAATGACGTTGATGATGAGGTTGTCGATGCGCTGGTTGCCGCGGTTGATGACCGCAATGCCGATCTGGCCCACCGCTATTACAGGCTCAAGGCGGGTTGGCTGGGCGGCAAATCTATCGATTGGTGGGATCGTAATGCCCCACTTCCAGATGATGATGACCGGATGTTTTCATGGGATGATGCTCAGCAGTTGGTGCTTGATGCGTTTAATGGGTTTGATCCAGAGATGGCAGACCTTGCAGTGCCGTTCTTCTCGCAGAATTGGATTGATGCGGCGCCGCGTGCCGGTAAAAGCTCGGGCGCTTTTTCACATCCGGTTACCCCATCGGCGCATCCTTATATCTTGATGAATTTTTCCGGTAAATCGCGTGATGTGATGACGTTGGCGCATGAGATGGGACATGGCATCCATCAGCGTTTGGCGGCAGAACGTGGGTATCTGATGTCGGATACTCCGTTGACTTTGGCGGAAACGGCGTCGGTGTTTGCTGAAATGCTGGCCTTTCGCCGGTTGGTGGATGCAACGGACGATCCCGCGATTAGGCGCCGTCTGCTGGCGGGAAAAGTTGAAGACATGCTGAACACCGTTGTGCGTCAGATTGCGTTTCATAATTTTGAAACACGGCTTCACGATGCCCGCCGTATAGCTGAATTAACCGCTGAGGAAATTTCCGATATCTGGATGGAAACACAGCGCGCCGCGCTGGGTCCGGCGGTCACTATTGGTGATGATTACCGTCCGATCTGGGGGTATATCCCGCATTTTGTTCATACTCCTTTTTATGTTTATGCCTATGCGTTTGGCGATTGTCTGGTGAACGCCTTGTGGCAGAGCTATCAAAACGCGCAGGCCACCGGTGATGCGGACGGTTGTGTGACCAGCTATCGCAATCTGCTTCAGGCCGGAGGGACTGAGCGGTATGACACGGCACTGGCCCGTTTTGGCTTGGACCCCCGTGATCCGGCATTCTGGTCGATGGGCCTCGATATGATTTCTGGAATGATTGATGAGTTGGAAGGACTGTCCTGATGGCGTCTTCAAATGAGTCTACCGGCGGGCAAAAAACACCAGATCGGGGCCGGGTTGGGGGCAGGTTGCGCAGGTATGCGCGCGTCACCTCGACAATGACCGGCCTTGCGGCCCGGGTTGCGGGTGAGCGTTATCTTGGCATGCAGATTGACCGGCAGAAACATGCAGCTGATCTGCGGGACGCGCTTGGCGGGCTAAAAGGCCCGATCATGAAGGTTGCGCAAATTCTTTCGACAATTCCCGATGCATTGCCGCCTGAATACGCGGATGAACTTGCCAGCCTGCAAGCGGATGCACCGGCCATGGGGTGGCTTTTTACCCGCCGCCGAATGGCCTCGGAGTTGGGGCCGGACTGGCAGAACCGGTTGCAGTCATTCTCGCGTGAGGCGGTCTCGGCAGCGTCGCTTGGTCAGGTTCATAAAGCCGTTGATCTCGAAGGCCGCGAGCTTGCGATGAAACTGCAATATCCGGATATGGCGTCGGCTATTGATGCAGATTTAAGGCAGTTGCGGCTCGTTTTTCAGCTTTATGAGCGCTATGATTCGGCAATTTCGACCGGCGATATTTATGATGAATTGTCAGACCGGCTTCGTGAGGAGCTGGATTATCGCCGCGAGGCAACAAATTTGGCGCTTTATAATCATATGCTTGCTGATGAGCCTTGCGTCCGTCTTCCGGAATATCGCCCTGAACTTTCGACTGATCGTTTGCTATCGATGAGCTGGCTGGAGGGCACGCGGATTATGCCTTTCCTTGAGAACAACCCATCGCAAGAGGCGCGCAACGAGATTGCCCGCAACATGTTCCGCGTCTGGTATGTGCCGTTTTATTTTTACGGAGTTATCCATGGTGATCCACACCTTGGCAATTATTCGCTGGATAAGGAAAACCGTATCAATCTGATGGATTTTGGATCTATCCGGTTGTGTCGCCCCTCATTTGTTGGCGGCGTTATTGATCTTTATCGCGCGCTTCGCGACAAGGATCAGGATCTGGCAGTGCATGCCTATGAAAGCTGGGGTTTTAACGGGCTTGATAAAGAGGCCATTGAGGTTTTGAATCTGTGGGCGGAATTCATCTATGCCCCGCTTCTTGAGGACCGGGTGCGCCCTATTCAGTCGCTTCGCAATGGCAGTGCTGGGCGCGAACTTGCCGGTAAGGTTCATGGTGAGCTCAAACGCATTGGCGGCATTCGCCCGCCGCGTGAATTTGTGTTGATGGACCGGGCTGCCGTAGGGTTGGGGTCGGTGTTTATGCATCTTGGCGCCGAGGTGAACTGGCACAATTTATTCCATGATTTGATTGATGATTTTGACCGGGATAAATTGGCTGTGCGGCAACGCGATGCGGCCAAGATTGCGGGCATTCCCGATAATTTGTTGCACCAAGGGGTTTAATTCGGCGCGAATTCTGCTAGAACCGTCCCTTGATTAATATTTCAACGATTTGGTGAAGTGGGGAGCGCCGTATCGTTAAGGGTGGAAGAATGACGACTATTTTTATCCCTACTGAGACTGTGCCCGGCGAAACCCGCTGCGCCGCTGTTCCCGAAACGGTCGCTAAGTTGATGGCGCTTGGGCTGGATGTGTCTGTCCAGACCGGTGCTGGGACCGCTGCATCGATCACCGATGCTGCCTTTTCTGATGCCGGAGCTACCATTGTCAAAACTGCCAAGGCCGGGTTTGATAAGGCGGATGTAATTTTTAAGGTTCGCCCGCCGCAGGGCGCCGAGATTAAGCTGATTAAAAAATCCAGCATGATCATGTCGATGTTTGAAGGCTATGCTGATGCAAAGCGCAACAAGGCTATTGCGGCCACGGGTGCCACTGTTTTCGGGCTAGAATTTATTCCGCGGATTTCACGCGCCCAGTCAATGGATGTTCTGTCCAGCCAGTCAAATTTGGCGGGGTATCGGGCGGTTATTGAAAGCACCTACCATTTTAGCCGCGCCTTTCCGATGATGATGACGGCTGCCGGCACCATTCCACCAGCGAGAGTTTTGGTGATGGGTGTTGGTGTTGCTGGACTTCAAGCGGTTGCGACGGCTAAGCGCCTTGGTGCAATTGTTAGTGCGACCGATGTTCGTCCCGCCGCCAAAGAGCAGGTCGAATCATTGGGCGGAAAATTCGTTGCTGTTGAAGATGATGAATTTAAGCAGGCTGAAACCGCAGGCGGATATGCCAAGCAGATGAGCGCCGAATATATCGCCAAGCAGCAAGCGCTGATTACCGAAACCATTAAATCTATGGATATTGTTATCACCACTGCACTGATCCCGGGCCGTCCTGCCCCGGAACTGGTCAGCGCCGACATGGTGAAATCAATGAAAACGGGCGCTGTGATCATCGATATGGCGGTTGAGCAGGGCGGCAATTGCGCGCTCTCAAAAGCCGATGAAATTATTGATGTAGATGGCGTGACTATTGTTGGCCATTCAAACATGCCCGGGCGTCTTCCAAAAGATGCGTCCAGTCTGTTCTCGCGCAACCTTCTCAGCTTCATTGGATTGATCTGGGACAAGGAGGCGGGTGCGCTAACGATTAATGAAGAGGACGAGATTATTGCCGGGTCGATGGTGGCCAAGGACGGCAAGCTTGTTCATGAATCGCTCGCCGGTAAGTAGGCCCGGTTAATCGCGACCATCCTTTTCGAGGAGAAATATCATGTCGATGTCAACAGTCACCGAAGCGACTGGCAAAATGGCGGTTAGCGCAGGGGTGGACCCGCTGGTGTTTGGTATCACCGTTTTGGTTCTTGCCTGTTTTGTCGGATATTATGTGGTTTGGTCCGTCACCTCGGCGTTGCACTCGCCTTTGATGGGTGTGACCAACGCTATTTCGTCAGTGATTATCGTCGGCGCATTGATCGCCGCTGGCCCAACCGAATCCAATTTTGCCCAGATCATGGGTTTTGTTGCGGTGGTGCTAGCCTCGGTCAATATTTTCGGCGGCTTTATCGTAACTGAACGAATGCTGGCGATGTTTAAAGGTAAAGGGTCAAAGAAATGAACCCGACGATTACTGCATTTTTGTATCTGGCCAGCGGCGTCTGTTTCATTATGGCGCTTCGTGGTCTTTCGTCACCTGATTCGGCCCGCAAGGGAAACCGCTTTGGCATGATTGGTATGTTGATCGCCGTGGCAACGACTGTGGCGCTACCGCAGGTGCAAAGCTATAGCATGATCATTGGCGGAATTGTGCTTGGTGGTGCGATTGGTACCGTTCTGGCGCTTCGTATTCAGATGACAGCGCTTCCGCAGCTCGTTGCGGCTTTCCATTCGCTGGTCGGACTGGCAGCCTGTTTTGTGGCCGCCGCTGCCTATTTCAATCCCGAGGCGTATGGTATTGGCCAGCGCGGGGCGATCCATGCCGGCTCATTGATTGAGATGGGGCTTGGTCTGGCCATTGGCGCGATCACCTTTACCGGTTCGATCATTGCATTTGGCAAGTTGCAGGGGTTGATCAGCGGTAAACCTGTGGTTTTCCCGGGACAGCATTTTGTGAATCTTGCTCTTGGCCTTGGTATGGTGGCGTTAATCGCCGCGATGGTGATGACCAATTCGGACAATATGTTCTGGGGTGTTTTTGCAATCGCACTGATTCTTGGAATTTTGATCATCATTCCCATTGGCGGTGCTGATATGCCTGTTGTGGTGTCGATGTTGAACTCCTATTCAGGTTGGGCGGCTTGCGGCATTGGATTTACCCTTGGCAACCCGCTGCTGATTATCACCGGTGCGCTGGTGGGTGCATCAGGGGCGATCCTGTCCTACATCATGTGTAAGGGCATGAACCGGTCATTCTTCAACGTTATTCTCGGTGGTTTTGGCGGTGAAGATGCGGCCAGCCCGGTTGGCGGTGCTGGCGGTGATCGTTCGGTTAAGCAAGGCTCTGCGGAAGACGCGGCCTTTATCATGGAAAATGCCGATAGTGTGGTGATTGTTCCCGGATACGGAATGGCAGTGGCGCAGGCGCAGCACGCGCTCCGTGAAATGGGTGATATATTGAAGGCGCGCGGTGTGACCGTTCGCTATGCAATTCATCCCGTTGCTGGACGCATGCCAGGGCATATGAATGTTCTGCTGGCCGAAGCCAATGTGCCGTATGAGGACGTTCTGGAGTTGGAAGAGATCAATCGCGATTTCGCTCCGACCGATGTTGCCTTTGTGATAGGGGCGAATGACGTGACCAATCCGGCTGCGAAAACTGATCCGACCTCACCAATTTACGGAATGCCGATTCTGGATGTTGAGTTGGCGAAAACGGTTTTGTTTATTAAACGCTCAATGGCATCGGGGTATGCCGGTGTTGATAATGAGGTCTTTTTCCGCGACAACACGATGATGCTGTTTGGTGATGCCAAGAAAATGTGTGAAGAAGTCGTGCAGTCGCTGGACTAGGATGAAAGCATAAGATAACGCGCCCAATAAAAAGGCCGCCTCGACAATATTAGAGACAATGTCAGGCGGCTTTTTTCGTTCTTAAGTCCCTCCAGAATAAGAGCGGCATGTCGAAGCCCATCCTATTTAAGGTCTGGTGAGGAACGAGTCTGAAGCACAATTTTCTGTGGGGTAGAGGGTTTTTGTGGGGTAGAGGGAAAGTTTAACCCTAAAACCCCTCACGCTCCATGCGCTTACGCATCAGCTTACGAACCCGGCGGGTCGATTCTGCTGCCTCGCGCGCGCGCCGCTCAGATGGCTTTTCATACGCACGGCGGTTCTTCATTTCACGAAAGACGCCTTCGCGCTGAAGTTTCTTTTTCAGAACGCGGAGCGCCTGATCTACATTATTGTCTCGTACAGTTACGTACACGGTCAATCACACCCTTTTGTTTGCAGCTGCGGTGCAGCTTGTGCCCAGTCGCCCTTTTGAGCAGACCATGGAAGCACATTCAATTTCGTATTTCGTCTGACAGCAGGTACGGAAAAAAACTGCGGCCCTATTGCATTAAGGCGCGTTTTTTAACACAACCCATAAGCCTATGTAAAGCCCGAAGCTGTAGAAACGAAAGCCCGGAGCCTTGAAAAGCCGGACTCAATACATTTGAAAATGACAGCAGAAGCTATGTTAATAAATGCGTCAAGCGTGCCCGGATGGTACTGGAATTTCGGTGCATCCTAATTATATTGCATCTATCGTATGTTTGGTCGTCCCGGTATTTCTGCGCACTGTACTCAAAATTGGGCCGAACATTCACAATCACCGGCAATAGCTCCATGGCGATAGGAACAGATAATGGCCAAGTCCGAACGCGAATTTGAAGATGGCGACGATGCGGTGGCGGCTGTAAGGTCAGCTATTGTAGCGGCCGCACTGATCCACGTTCCGTTTGATGGTTGGGGCGATGCCGCCCTTTTGGCCGGTGCCGATGATGCTGGTTATACGTCTGATGATGTAAGGCGACTTTTCCCGGGCGGGGCGATAGATGCTATTCGGGCGCACTCATCGATGGCTGATACAGCGATGGTGCAGGCCTTCGAGGCCCAATCAGATCGCCCGGAAAAGGTGCATTTGATCATTCGTGAATTGATTCTGATCCGCTTGCAACAAGCGGGCCCGCATAAAGAGGCGGTTCGGCGTGCCATGACGATCATGGCGGTTCCGGGCAAGGCGCTGGTATCGGCAAACGCACTTTATGCGACGGTTGATGCGATGTGGCGCGCGGCTGGGCAGCGCGACACAGATTTTTCATTCTATACAAAGCGGGCCACGCTGGCGGCGGTTTATAGTTCTACCCTGTTTGCGTGGATTGCTGATAACAGCGGCGATCCTGCGGTGATTGAGGGTTTTCTTGATCGGCGGTTAAAAGATGTATCGCGTA
>JAACDV010000291.1 GCA_009936825.1 Bacteroidota bacterium
CGGCATTATCGGCGCCCTGCAGGCGCTGGAAGCAATCAAGCTGATCACCGGCATCGGATCAAGCCTAACAGGCAAACTGATGCTGTTTGATGGGCGTGGTGGTGGTTTTATGGAAATCAGCATTTCGGCGCGCGATGATTGCACAACCTGCGGCAATGCATCTGGCTAACTAAAGCATCGCCTCAATCACTCTGTCACGCGGCGCATGCCCGTCCCAGAATGTCTGAATATTGATGATGACCTTGTCGCCCATTTCCAATCGCCCTTCGATCGTTGCCGATCCAATATGCGGCAATAAAACGACGTTCGGCAAATTCATCAGGGCCTTGGTGATATTCGGCTCATCAGCATAAACATCCAGACCGGCACCAGCGATATGACGCGATGCCAGAAGTTCAGCCAGCGCATCCTCGTCAACAACCTCCCCGCGCGACGTATTGACCAAATAGGCAGAGGACTGCATCAGGGATAGCCGTTCACGCGATAACATCCGGTGTGTTGCCGGAGTATGCGGGCAATTGACCGAGACAATATCAACCCGAGAGAGCATCTGATCAAGCGATTCCCAGTATGTAGCCTCGAGCTCGGCCTCAGCCTCGGGGTGAACAGGTTTGCGGTTATGATAATGAATGCTCAGACCAAAACCGCGGGCCCGGCGCGCCACCGCATAGCCAATCTGGCCCATTCCGATAATGCCCAGACGCTTACCGTTAATCCGGTGCCCCAGCATTCCGGTTGGGGCCCAGCCAGTCCATGTTCCGGACCGGGCCACCTTGTCACCCTCGGCAATGCGCCGCGGCACTGCCAGCATTAACGCAAGCGCAACATCGGCAGTATCTTCGGTCAGCACACCCGGCGTGTTCGTTACTGTAATCCCGCGGGCACGAGCAGCGGCAAGATCAATGTGATCAACACCGGTGCCAAATGAGGCAATAAGCTTTAGCTGATCACCGGCAGCTTCGATTAATTCAGCATCAATCTGGTCGGTTACGGTCGGGACCAGAACGTCGGCCTGTTTTACAATCTCAACCAGCTGCTCGGCGGACAGCGGTGTATCGCTGTCATTCAGTCTGGCATCGAACAATTCGCGCATTCGCGTCTCGGTCGTGTCGGGAAGTTTTCTGGTCAAAAAGACGACTGGCTTCTTTTGATTCATTCTGTCCGCTCATCTGAAGCTTGCATCAGCACGCGCTGGCGCAGGGCACAAAAAGATAATAAGATAGTCATAACAAAATTCGGCCCGTAAATATTCAATAAGTGACGCGACATAGCAAGGAATGATAAATATTCAGGAAATGATAAGGTTTCAATCCAAACGAAATTTGCACCCGATGTGCTTTGACACTATCAGAACAAAGGCCCTATGAAAAAAAAATTTAACATCTTCGCACCATCATACCCGTTTTCGCACCGGTTTTCGTACCGGTTTTCGCTTTGCAAAGTGCTGATGCCGCTTATGCTGGCACATATGTTGATAGTGCCGCTGGTGGGGGTTAGTATTTTTGTGCCAGAAAACCCTGCTTTTGCTGCGGAAGACGGTCAGAAAGCGCGATTGACGGTGCGCGGCAGCGGGCTGCCGGTTCCTCGGTTTGTCACCTTGAAATCGGACGAAGTGAATATGCGCGCCGGGCCTGGCGTTGAATATCCAGTGATATGGCATTTTCGCAAAATGGGATTGCCTCTTCGCGTTGAGGCAGAATTTGGCGTCTGGCGCAAAGTTGTTGACCATGAAGGGACCACCGGCTGGATGCATCAGTCGGTTGTGTCGCTAAAGCGGCTTGTGCTGGTCACCGATGGATCAGCGCGGATTTATGCCAAACCCGACGATGAGTCGCGCCTGATTGCGGTTGCCGAGCGCAATGCCCTTTTGGAGCTGCAATCCTGCCCAACCCAATGGTGCAAAGTTGCCTCGGATACGCTCCGCGGATGGGTAACGCGCACATCTCTGTGGGGCCTGCTTGAGGATGAAGCCCTAAAATAGGGTGATATCTTATCGGGCTCCTCGAAAACCCGACCTTCCAAAACCCTGACCCAAAAAAAGGACGGCGTCCCGACTCTAGCCGGAGTGCCGCCCTAATTTTATTCTGCGTTTTGTATTAATCCGGCTAGCCGATTTATCTAGACCAGATCGAACCGATCCAGTTCCATGACCTTGGCCCATGCTGCGACGAAATCAGTCACAAAACGCGCTTCGGAATCAGCCGTTGCATAAACTTCTGCCAACGCCCGAAGCTGGGAGTTTGAACCGAAGATCAGATCAACCCGCGTGCCGCTCCATTTGACATCACCGGTGGCACGATCGACCCCTTCAAAAATGTCCTCAGCCTCTGAAACCGGCTTCCACTCGGTTGCCATATCCAGCAGATTGACAAAGAAGTCATTGCTGAGCGTGTCTGACTTGGTGGTGAATACACCGTGCGGTGAGGCATCGGTGTTGGCATTCATCACCCGCATTCCACCAACAAGAACGGTCATCTCAGGCGCGCTAAGCGTCATTAGATGCGCTTTGTCCAAAAGCAGCTCTTCCGCCGATACCGCAAAATCTGCTTGCAGATAATTGCGGAAACCATCGGCAATAGGCTCCAGAACACCGAAAGACTCGACATCTGTCTGGTCTTGCGATGCGTCAGTACGGCCCGGGGTGAAAGGAACTTGAACCTTATGTCCGGCGTTACTGGCAGCTTTCTCAACACCGGCACATCCGGCCAGAACGATCAGATCAGCAAGCGAGACTTTCTTGTCCCCGGACTGACTAGAGTTAAACGCAGACTGCACGCCTTCTAAGGCCGTTAGCACCTTGCCAAGTTGAGCAGGCTGATTGACCTCCCAGTCATTTTGTGGTGCCAAACGCACGCGCGCACCATTCGCACCGCCGCGTTTGTCCGAACCGCGATACGTAGCAGCAGACGCCCAAGCAGCACCGACAAGCTCAGAGACAGAAAGTCCAGTCGCCAAAATCTGTGATTTAAGTGCGGCCACATCACCGGCATCAATCAGAGCATGATCAACCGGCGGTGTCGGATCCTGCCAGATCAATTCTTCGTCTGGAACCAGCGCGCCAACATAGCGCGAGAGTGGACCCATATCACGGTGCGTCAGCTTAAACCATGCACGCGCAAAAGCGTCAGCCAGCTGATCAGGATTTGCATGAAAACGACGCGAAATCTCCAAATAGGCCGGATCAACGCGAAGCGCGATATCGGTGGTTGCCATCATTGGCGCATGACGACGATCAGGATCGTGCGCATCCGGAACGGTGTCACTGGCAGCGGCATCGGTTGGCGTCCATTGCTGGGCACCTGCAGGGCTTTTTGTCAGTTCCCACTCATATGCGAAAAGCGTGTCGAAATAGCCGTTATCCCACTGGATTGGATTTGGCGTCCATGCGCCCTCCAGACCACTGGTGGTGGTGTGAACACCCTTGCCGGTACCAAAATCATTCTTCCAGCCAAGGCCCTGTTCTTGAATGCTGGCCCCTTCGGGTTCCGCGCCAACAAGCCCGGGATCACCCGCGCCATGCGTTTTACCGAATGTATGACCGCCCGCGATCAAAGCAACCGTTTCTTCGTCATTCATTGCCATCCGGGCAAAAGTCTCACGGATATCGCGGGCTGATGCCATTGGATCTGGACGACCGTTAGGGCCTTCCGGGTTCACATAGATCAAACCCATCTGCACGGCCGCAAGCGGGTTTTCAAGTTGGCGGTCACCCGAATAACGCTTGTCATCGAGCCAAACATCCTCGGTACCCCAGTAGATATCCTCTTCTGGTTCCCACATATCTTCGCGGCCACCTGAAAAACCAAAAGTCTTGAAACCCATTGATTCCAGAGCGCAGTTACCAGTGAAAATCATCAGATCGGCCCATGACAAGCTGGCGCCATATTTCTGTTTGATCGGCCACAACAGACGACGTGCCTTATCAAGGTTGCCGTTATCTGGCCAGCTGTTAAGCGGGGCAAAACGCAACGTGCCCGCGCCCGCACCGCCGCGCCCGTCACCGGTACGATAGGTGCCAGCACTGTGCCATGCCATGCGGATGAAGAAGGGACCATAATGGCCATAGTCAGCCGGCCACCAATCCTGCGAGTCGGTCATCAGATCAAACAGATCCTGACGAAGCGCCTCAAGGTCTACCGTTTTGAAAGCTTCAGCATAATTAAACGCTGGACCCATCGGGTTAGATAGCGATGAATTCTGGTGAAGAATCTTCAAGTTTAACTGATTTGGCCACCAATCTCGGTTGGAGCGAACTCCAAACGTGGTGTGTTTGATGCCTCCATGCATTACCGGGCATTTGCCTTGTTCGTTCATTCTTCTCTCCGATCATTTACAGATACCCATCAAGGGTATGAGTTGTGGTCCATTGATGCTGACTTAGATCAACTAAGACTTAG
>JAACDV010000292.1 GCA_009936825.1 Bacteroidota bacterium
GTAAACGAAGTTCCGTTTTGGTCAATTTTCAGGCCGGTAATGCCATCATAAAGGCCCAGATTGGTTTCTAGTGAGCTTAAAGAGCTTTTGATTTCGCCAAACGTGGAAATCTTAACCTCACGTTCCTCGATACGATCGTTCAGCTGCGTTTCTTTTGTCACGAGCCGCGCATCGATAATGGCATCAACAATGTTGTTGGTATCAAGGCCGGATCCAATTTTTAGCGCTTGAATATATTCTGATGACATCGTGTCGAGACCGTTCTTTGTGGCGTTCGTTTTGGGCGTTCCCTTATTTGGCGCACCATCGGCTCATCGGTCCTGTATCAGGATCGAAAGGTTGACCTTCGGCACACCAGAATTAACGACGCATATCTGCAAGTTATATGCCGTTTTGCAAAAAAATATTCCAGTCGCCCATTTATTAGAATAGGGTCATATACAAATTTTGGTGATATGAGGTATTGCCGCCAAATCATAATCTTCTAATTTTGTGACAGCAGAGTGGTGGGATTAGGTTTTTTAGGCATTTTGTTTAGTTTGATTGGTGCATTTGATATCGAAACGCATAAAGCCGCTGTAAAACAGATCGTGGTTGGTGTGTTAGTCGGACTGTTATTTGGGCTGGTCATGTCGCTTGTCTCGAACGGCTTTGTCATTGCTGTTCGCTGGTTTACCAATCTGCGCGAGACCCAGTTGGCGGCAGCGCTTTACCTTGATGGTTTGCAGATTACTTTGGCGCCCTTGCTATGCCTATTGGTTGCAGCGGCGCTGATTATTGTGATCCGCAGGGCCTTTGGTATTACCCGTTGGCACGGTCCAGCCGATAGTATTCACGCAGCGCACCGAACCGACAATGAGCTGGATGTCCGGTCGGGATTGGGCTCAACATTGGCGGCTTTTGTATCTGCTAGCGGCGGTGCGTCGGTGGGGCAATATGGCCCGTTGGTACATTTTGGTGCGACCATGGGCAGTGTTTTGCGCCGCATAACTGGCGGCGTTTTGACCACGGACGTGTTTATCGGGTGCGGGGTTGCGGGCGCCATTGCTGCTGGGTTCAATGCACCTATCGCCGGTGTTGTTTTTGCCCATGAAGCCGTTTTGCGGCATTTTTCGATGCGGGCAATCGCCCCAATCGCTGTTGCCAGCATCAGTTCATCGTGGTTTTCTGATCATCTTTTTGGATTATCCACAGCATTTGATCTGTCGCTGTTTGATCCCGACATGTCGCGCTTATTGCCATCGGCGCTTATCGCCGGGCCATTATTTGGCCTGATCGCGGTACTGTTCATGTTTGCAACTCGCCGGAGTGCGGCTTTTGCGGCGCGGTCAGGTTGGTCGCCGACAAGGCTTGTTTTCACCGCAGCAACGATCACTGGGATCGCCGGAATGTTTGTCCCCGAGGCGCTGGGCCTTGGCACCGGGCCGCTTTCGACCATGTTGGGCGGCGGGTTTGACACGTCCTTTCTGGTTACTTTGCTGGTTTTTAAGGTGGTGTTGACCGCGTTGTGCATAGGCTTTGGCTTGTTTGGCGGGATGTTCTCACCGGCCTTGTTCATTGGCGCGGCGGCTGGGGCTATTGGCGGGCGATTAATTAGCGGTATTGCCGGGGTCGGCGTTGCATCCGCATTGCCAATTTGCGGCATGGCGGCAGTTGCCAGTGCGGTTATCGGGGCGCCGGTTGCCGGTGTCATTATCATTCTGGAATTGACGATGAACTATGAATTTGCGCTGGCAGCCATGCTCAGCGTTGTGGTCAGTATCATGGTCAGCAATCTTTTATTCGGGCAATCTTTCTTTGATCGCCAACTTCTTGATCGCGGTATTGATGTCACTCAGGGGCGCGGGCATATCGAGATGATGGAAACTGATGTTGCGCATATTGTGTCAGACGATTTTGTGAAAGTTGATGCTGACTACACCATGTCAAAAGCGATAAAGCTGCTGGCTAGCAAGGGGATGAGCGAAGGCTATATTGTGAATGATCAAGGTCTGTTTGAAGGCAAGATAGCGCTGCATACCGCGTTAGCCGCGCCTGCCGGAGACAAGATTATCTCTATCGCGGATACCGCCCCCCTGTCGATCAAAGATGACGCGTCATTGCAGCAGGCGATTGAGGTTGCCAGTAATTTTGTTGGTGAGAGCATTCCGGTGATCAATCGCGAAACGGGCCAGATGCTGGGGGTTGTCAGCGAGGCTGACCTGTTCAATCTCTACCTGTCATTGCAGTCGCGCATTGCTGATTTGGAACGATCCTGATTGCCTGACTGGTAATTTTCAGTCACTGACGGTATCCTTGCCAGAGTAAAATCAAACTCATGTTGAGGTTTGGCTATGATACAATATTGGCGTTTTTGCGGTAAATCCCCTGCATGACGACACGGAAATATTTGTCTAATTCCAACACACACACACTGGCAAGTTTATTGCACTACGAGCATCTAGAGCCTATTTGAGACCGAATCCCGATTTTTGATGGGGTAGTATTTTTTGAGATGCGGTGGACCCGTTGGTCCGACTGGGAGTTTTTATGACTTTTGCGGATGAAAAAGAGCATCGCGAGCAGATTTTCAGGTTGGTTCGTGACTACACCCAAAAATTTAAGCAGTCGCGTCCTTTTGAGCCGGGCAAAACGGCCATTCCACCTTCGGGAAAGCTTATTGGGCATGAAGAAATCGAAGCTATCGTAGATTCGGCCCTTGATGGGTGGCTGACCGCTGGCAAATATAATATGCAGTTTGAAAAGCAGCTTGGGCGTTATTTGAATGTCAAACACGCGCTGACGGTGAATTCGGGGTCATCTGCCAATCTGATTGGCTTTTCCTGTTTGACGACGCCAAAGCTGGGCGCGCGTGCGATCCGGGCTGACGATGAAGTCATTACCGTTGCTGCCGGGTTTCCAACAACCGTCAATCCCATTATCCAGTTTGGCGCCGTACCTGTTTTTGTTGATATCCAAGTGGGTCAATACAATATAGACCCCGCGAAAATTGAAGAAGCGATCACTCCCAGGACCAAGGCGATTATGCTTGCCCACACGCTTGGGAACCCGTTCGATCTGGCGACGATCAAGGATTTATGCGCCAGATATAATTTGTGGCTGGTTGAAGATAGCTGCGATGCGTTGGGCAGCACTTATGCTGGCAAGCGCGTTGGCAGTTTCGGGGATGTCGGCACTTTGAGCTTTTATCCGGCGCATCACATCACCATGGGTGAGGGGGGATGTGTTTTTACCAACAATGACGAGTTGAAGGTCTATGCCGAGAGTTTCCGCGATTGGGGGCGGGATTGCTATTGCCTGCCGGGGAAAGATAATACCTGCCAAAAGCGTTTTGACTGGCAACTTGGCGATCTGCCGCACGGCTATGATCACAAATACACTTACAGTCATATTGGGTATAACTTAAAGATCACTGATATGCAGGCGGCTTGCGGTTGGGCGCAGTTGCAAAAACTGGATAGTTTCGTTGCGGCGAGAAAACATAATTTTACCTTTCTCTATGATCTTCTCTCGGACATGCAGGATATTTTGATCTTTCCCGAATGTCTGCCAGACAGCGACCCTTCTTGGTTTGGGTTTCCGATTACCTTGAAACGCTCCGCACCCCTTTCCCGATTTGAGCTGATTGCCGCCCTTGATAACGCCAAGATTGGCACACGCCTTTTATTTGCGGGAAATCTGACGCGCCAGCCATCGATGCAAGGCGTCGCCTACCGGGTGTCCGGCACATTGGAGAATACCGATACCATCATGCATGATACTTTTTGGGTCGGGGTTCATCCGGCACTCAACGAAGAAATGCTGACCTTTGTGGCAGGCACGATCAGACAGGCTCTGGGCAGGTAAGCAAGTGTCACCCGATTTTTGGAAAGATAAACA
>JAACDV010000066.1 GCA_009936825.1 Bacteroidota bacterium
AACGGAAGAGGAGATTGGACTTACATCAGGATATATTGATATTGCAGGTTATCTCCAGACATTTGAAACTGGCTCAGGATTTTTGGTACTGCCTGTGGTAGGTTATGTTCGTCCCGGCTTTGAATTAAAAATAAACACAGAAGAAGTCGCCGATGTTTTTGAGGTACCCTTGAATTTTTTGATGAACCGGGAGAACCATAATATCAAACAGGATGTTTGGAATGGTCAGCTTCGGTCTTATTATTCTATGTCTCACGAGCAACATCATATTTGGGGCGTTACGGCGGGTATTCTGAGAAATTTAAGCGAAAGAGCTTTCGATGATTAGAGTTATATTATTCAACCTGTTACTATTTAGCCTTCCTTTTATCATGCTTTCATTATGGTTGTGGTGGTTTCGGCGTACCCGGCCTGACCAAGCTGAAATGAAGATCTGGGCTTATGCATCAGTTGCAGGTTTCGCCGTTATGCTTTCGGGACTGTTATTTTTCAGGACTGTTTCTGATGCGCCAACGGGGAGCGTTTATGTCCCGCCAAATGTTGAAAATGGCGAACTCGTGCCAGGACATTTTGAGGCTCTCGACACATCAAATGAGCAGCCGCCAGAAACATCAGAGGTCGCACCTTAATTATGACACCCCCCGTCACAGAATTTTCCAAAAGCCTGTCTGATGACCTTTCAGGTGCTTCGTGGTTGCAAGCGCCTGATACGCAAAAAATTATGCAAACGCTCGGACATGACAAGGTTAGGGTGGTGGGTGGATGTGTGCGTGATGCGTTGCGCGGCTTGCCTGTCACAGATATTGATATGGCAACCAGCCATCTCCCTGACGCGGTTCGAGATAATTTGACGTCTGCCGGCTTTAAGGTAATCCCGACAGGCATTGAACACGGAACGGTGAAGGTCGTTGCCGCCGAACGCAACTTTGAAATCACGACACTGCGTGAGGATATCGAAACTGACGGACGGCATGCGAAAGTCCGCTTTGGCCAAGATTGGCAGGCCGATGCGACGCGACGGGATTTTACCGTTAATGCTCTTTATGCCGATAGTGACGGTGTGGTTTATGATCCGTTGGAAGCAATCGGAACAAGTGGCCTTGTTGACCTCGAAGCGGGGATTGTCAGATTTATAGGCGACCCAGATGCACGCATTGCTGAGGATTATTTGCGCGTTTTACGCTTTTTCCGATTTTCAGCTCAACTCCAGCCTGAATCACCTGATGGTGAGTCCTTGGCGGCATGTGCCCGCGCTGCAAGTCAGAGAGAAGGGTTGTCTGCGCTTTCAGGAGAACGACTTGCGCAGGAACTTTTCAAACTTCTTGCTCAAACTACCGCGCCAAAGGCTCTTAATTTGATGCAACAGGCGAGGCTGTTGCCTTTTATTTTTCCGTTCACGCCTGCCGTAGATATTCAGAATTCGCGTCTTGCCAATCTGATTGATATTCAAGAAACGCAGTTTTTTGAAGTAGATCATTCACTCCGGCTGGCGGCCTTATGTCCTGATAGTATAGCCGTGATTGACCCGCTCTCGGAAAAATTACGGTTTTCAAAAAAACAGACAAAACGTCTTAAAGCTGCGCTCGACACATCCTGCCAGCCGGTATGTTATATGTCTGCGCGTGAGATGCGGCGTGCGCTTTATGTTGCGGGCCGAGAGGCTTTTATTGATAGGTGTTTTCTGATCTGGGCGATGGATGAAAAAACTAATAATGCTGTTCAGTGGCGTGCATTGATTGCTATGGCGACAAGTTGGGAAAAGCCTGACTTTCCTCTTACAGGTGACATGATGAAAACGGCAGGTGTTCCGGAGGGCCCGGAAATGGGGCGTGTTTCTGAAGAGGTCGAACGCTGGTGGATAGACAGCGATTTCACCGACGATACTTTTTCTATTATTGAACGTCTTAAGGCTGTCGTTCAGGCCACAATTTTATAAATCTACGAGGTTTTATAAATTATCGATTTTAAGGCCAGCGAACTGCCGGTGGCATGGATGACAGAATGCTGTCTACATTCCCGCCGGTTTTAAGCCCAAAAGTCGTGCCACGATCATAGAGTAAATTAAATTCCACATAGCGCCCACGTTGAATGAGTTGCGACTCACGTTCCGCATCGTCATAGGGGGTGTCTTTTCGGCGTGTGATAATATCAGGGTAAACATTCAAAAATGCGCGCCCGACATCTTGGGTGAAAGCAAAATCTTTATCCCAGTCTCCGGTATTTAAATGGTCGTAAAAGATGCCGCCCGTTCCTCTGGTTTCGTTGCGGTGAGGTAGGAAAAAATAAGAATCACATTTTTCCTTGAAATCCGAATAGTAAGCGGGGTCATGCGAATCGCATGCGGATTGATAGGCCTTATGAAAATCAACGGTATCAGGGTGATCGGCACGGCGTTGATCTTTAAGCATGGGAGTTAAATCTCCGCCTCCGCCAAACCAGCCTTTGGTTGTCACAACCATGCGGGTGTTCATATGGGCAGTGGGCGCATGCGGATTACGGGGATGCGCGATGACGGAAATACCGGAAGCCCAGAAACGAGGGTCATCTGAAGCACCCTCTATTTGGCTGCGGAATTGTTCGGAAAATTCACCAAAAACCGTTGAAATATGCACGCCGGCCTTTTCAAATACCGTGCCGTGCAACATGGACATCTCACCCCCGCCGAGGTCTTCAACTCCATCTCCGCGCTGCCAGACATCGCGCTTAAAAGTCGCCCCGTCGGGTTCGAGAGATTCCATAGAGGCGCATAATCTGTCACGCAATTCCCGAAACCACGCAGCGGCGCGTTGCTTTTGGTCAGTCCAGTCGGTTTCGGTGTTTCCGGTCATTTTTAATGTCTTCAATAATGCTTTATTCACAATAACTTAGCATTTTATTTGCGCCCAAAGACATAACGTAAATCTGCGTCATGGTGACACATTTTGTCAATCACGTGATAGGCGTAGTTTCCCATTGTGCAGGATTGGCCTGCAGAATCGTTTGGAGGCGCGCGTGTCTGATACCAATACGACCGGAAACGGTACGACTGAAACAAAAACAGCATCTCATGAAGGTGAACCAAATCGCCGTGCATTTTTGCACCTGACGACAGGTGCTTTTGCAGCGATTGGGGCAGCCAATGTTGCATGGCCGCTGATTGACCAAATGAACCCGGATGCGTCCATGCGTGCGCTGGCATCTATTGAGGTTGATTTGGATGCGGTTGAAGTCGGTCAAAGTTTAACCATTACATGGCGCGGGAAGCCTGTCTTTATCCGCCGCCGTACGCAAGACGAAATTCGCGATGCC
>JAACDV010000067.1 GCA_009936825.1 Bacteroidota bacterium
AAACAGGCATTTTTAGCCCTACCCACCATATGTTGTGACTTTTGAAAATACTGCGACTTGGCGGTTGACTTAACTTCACTTTTTACGTTTCTTTAGCTTTGTAACGCTCTGAAACAACGATAAAAAAAGCATGCGAATAAAAAACTAAAGTTGAGAATGAGCGAAGGAAACTGGTGTCAAGTTGGACAGGAAGGCGAACATTTAGATGGGCGTCGATATGGAAATGAAAACAGATCTTGTGATTCATGGTGATTGTGTGGGTGAGCTAAAAAAGCTGCCGACGGCGTCTGTTGATCTCATTTTCGCTGACCCCCCCTACAATCTGCAACTTGGGGGAACCTTGTCACGCCCTGATCATTCGACGGTTGATGCGGTTGATGACGCATGGGACAAATTCGATTCTTTTGCCGCCTATGATACGTTCTGTGAGGCTTGGTTAACTGAGGCCCGCCGTATCCTGAAACCAAATGGCGCCTTATGGGTCATTGGCAGTTATCACAACATTTTCCGGCTTGGACGCATTTTGCAGGATCTCGATTTCTGGATTCTGAATGATGTTGTTTGGCGGAAGACCAATCCGATGCCAAATTTTCGGGGGCGGCGCTTTACCAATGCGCATGAAACTCTGATCTGGGCGGCACGCTCACAATCTTCGCGCCATACATTTAATTATGAGGCGATGAAGGCGTTGAATGATGATGTGCAGATGCGCTCTGATTGGGAACTTCCCATCTGCACCGGTCAGGAACGCCTCAAGCAGAATGGCCGCAAGGCGCATCCGACGCAAAAGCCGGAATCGCTTTTAGCCCGTGTTATCCTAGCTTCAACCAATCGTGGTGATGTGATTCTGGATCCATTTTTTGGCAGCGGCACGACAGGCGCGGTTGCCCGCCGTCTAAAACGGCATTTTATCGGCATCGAGCAGGACGCAGATTATGTTGCGTTGGCGCGCCAGCGGGTAGCCGATGTAACGCCGATAGACTCGCCCGATCTTCTGGCAACTCCGCCGCGCCGGTCTAAACCAAAAGTTCCGTTCGGCACCCTGATAGAGCGCGGAATGATCCATCCCGGTGATGTTCTGTTTGATGCCAAACGCCGGTTTACCGCCAAGGTTCGAGCTGACGGGTCGCTGGTTACTGCCTCACGGGAAAGCGGATCTATCCATAGTTTGGGCGCACAATTGCAATCAGCACCAAGCTGTAATGGCTGGACGTTCTGGCATATTAAGCGCGGCGGCAAGGATGTGGTAATTGACAGTTTTCGTGATCAGGTTCGCGCAGCTGATGAGCATCCGTCCAGCTGATCAGCTTTAGTTCTGTTTCTTAGTAGGCGGTCAGTTCACCGCCGGGGCATGACCAAATATCCGGCGGCTATCATGACAATCACCACAATCATTCCGGCGCGCTCATTGCCGGTAGCGGTGATCCGAACGCCATATAGCAATGGGCCGATAAAGCTGGTTGCTTTTCCAGATAGCATCATCAGGCCGAACATACTGGCGCGGTGCTCTTCTGGGGCTTTGTGCGCTACATAAACCCTTGCCGAAGATTGTACAGGCCCGATGAACAGGCCCAGCGCCGCCCCAGCCACCCAGAATACGGCTTGGCTCGGTGCTAGAATGGCGATCCCTCCCAGCAAGGCCAGAATAATCAGTGAGGTCCGCATCACCCGCGTTGATCCGAACCTGTCATCGGCAAACCCGCCGACTGCCGCGCCAATACCGGCTGTGATGTTCAAAACAATGGCGAACACCAGTACCATCGTTTGGGAAAAGCCAAAGACCTTGGCAGCGTAAATTCCGCCAAAAGCGAATAATGTCACCAGGCCATCGGCAAACAACATTCGCGCTAGCAAAAATCGCGGCATATCGGGAATTTTCATCGCCACCGCGATACTGGCTTTAAATTGCTGGGCAAAGGATTTCTTACTGGCGATTGGCGGCGGCGTGTGAACCACTAGAAACAATGGCGCGGCAAAAATGCAAAGCCAAAGCGCGGCAAAACACATCGTTATGCGGATATTGGCGGCGCCCTCGGTGCCAATGCCAAATGCCGGAATATCGGGTAGGACAAACAGCACCAACACCAGAACCAGCGCCAGAATCGCACCGGCATAGCCAAGCCCCCAGGCTAGACCGGACGCACGGCCATATCCGTCAGGTCGTGCCACCGCCGGCAGCATAGCGTTATAAAAGACAAAGCTGACTTCCATGGCAAATATTGATAGTGCCGAAAGCATCAGTGCAGCAGTTGCAAAGCTTACATCCGGCTCAATAAACCATAGGGATGCAGTGGCAATTGCACCAATCGCAGTGGCTAGGCCAAGAAGCTTTTTGCTGGCTCCGGTAGTATCAGCAATCCGGCCAAAAACGGGGGCTGCAATCGCCAGCGCAAATGCCGTGGCAGATGTCATCCATGCCCAAGCGGCGGTTCCACCTTCGGGCATGACAGCGGTGGTGAAAAATACCGAAAAGATAAAGGTGGCATGCAGCGTTGGAACGGGTGAACTCGCCCAATCATAGAGCGACCATGCTATCAGAGGTTTTGTCAGGCGCATTTTGAGGGCTCCAAAACGCCTGAGCGGCGCCAATTATATGTTGAATGTAGCATCAGCAAAAAACATGTCGCACCCCGGTAATGCCAAGTTA
>JAACDV010000293.1 GCA_009936825.1 Bacteroidota bacterium
AGAAACCCGAAACCAAGAAATGGGTTGTTTTCATTGATGCCGGGCATGGTGGCAAGGATCCGGGGGCGATTGGTACGCGCAAAACCAAGGAAAAGGAAATCACCCTCAGTGCATCGTTGGAACTTGCAAGACAATTGCAAGCGACCGGCGTTATCACTCCGGTTCTATCGCGAAAAGATGATCGGTACTTAAAGCTGCGGGAGCGCATTCGCCGCGCCCGCGATCAGGAATCTGATGTGTTTATATCGCTGCACGCCGATGCTGCTCCGTCAAGCAAAGCGCGCGGCATTTCGATTTTCACATTGTCCGATACAGCATCGGATAAAGAGGCAGCGCTGCTGGCGAAAAATGAGAATAAGGCTGATCTGATTGGCGGGCCTGACTTATCGGTCGAAGACCCTGAAGCGGCGGAAGAATTGCTGCGGATGTTCCAGCGGGAAGCGATGAATCAATCGACCTTTCTTGCCAATGCCATTCTGCGCGAAATTCGCGATATGCCGGGCGGTGATAAACGTGGCCATCGTTTTGCCGGATTTGCAGTGTTAAAGGCTCCTGATATGCCTGCTGTGCTGGTTGAAATGGGATTTATCACGAACCGCGAGGATGAGGCCAACCTGATTCAATCGTCATACCGCAAGCGGCTGGTAGAAAGACTGGCGCGGGCAATTCTCGCCTATCTAAATGAATATGGACCGCGCTGATGAACACCAATATCGTTAAGGATGATGATACCTATATGGATGACGAAGAGACGTTGTTTGAGCTCAACGACGTTCATGAACGTGGCGCGGGCAAAAAATCTGCCGGAAAGAAATCTTTCTTGCGGCGGTTTTTCGGGATGCTCGGCATTCTCGTCAGCTTGGCGTTTTTGGGAGGCGTTGCCGCGACGGCCGGTGTGTTGTGGGTGTTTTGGACCTATGGCAAAGCGCTGCCGGACTATCAAAAGCTTGCCACTTATGAGCCGCCTGTTGCCACTCGTATTCACGCTGGCAACGGGGCGTTGATCGCCGAGCATGCCACCGAAAAGCGCGTCTTCGTTCCTGTTGAGGCCATGCCGCCGCGCCTGATCCAAGCGTTTCTGTCAGCTGAAGATAAAGCTTTTTACGCGCATTTCGGGGTTGATTTGCGCGCGCTGCTCCGCGCCATGGTGACGAACGCAATGAACTACGGAACGGGCCGGCGGCCGATTGGGGCGTCAACGATCACCCAGCAGGTAACAAAGAATTTTCTGTTGACCAACGAGGTGTCAATCGATCGCAAGATTAAGGAAGCAATCCTGTCATTACGCATGGAGCGCGCCTTTACCAAAGACCAGATTCTGGCACTGTATCTGAATGAAATCTATCTTGGCACTGGCAGTTATGGCGTTGCGGCGGCGGCGTTGAATTATTTTGATAAATCGCTTGATCAGCTTAATCTTGAGGAAATGGCATATCTTGCCGCCCTGCCAAAAGCACCGGCTAATTATCATCCGGTGCGCCAGACCAAAGCGGCGATTGCCCGGCGGAACTGGGTTTTGGGAGAAATGCAGCAAAACGGTTTCATCAGCATGGCTGAGGCCGCCGCCGCCGCTGATTTGCCGCTGACGATTGCCGGTCAAACCAGCTTTGATTCTACTGACGCGCCCTATTTTGCCGAAGAGGTACGCCGTGCCGTGGTCAATAAATTCGGTGAAGATATGCTTTATACCGGCGGGCTATCGGTTCGCACAACGCTGGATTCAGACCTGCAACGTGCTGCCCGAATGGCGCTTGAACGCGGATTAGAGGCGCTGGATCGACGTCAAGGCTGGCGCGGACCGCTGGCCAGCTATAACGGCGTTCCAGATATTCTCGCCAAAATCGAGGCGCAAGACGACGGCAGATTTTTTGGCGATGATCTGGATGAAATTGACGCGCAATTGGCCGCGCATCAGGAAAAGATGCTGGACAATCACTTTGCCGCGCTGGTGACCCGTGTCGCAAAGTCCAAGGCAGACATTTATGTTGAGGGGCGCAAAGCCACCATTCCGTTCAAGCTGGC
>JAACDV010000294.1 GCA_009936825.1 Bacteroidota bacterium
ATTTGGGGCCTTACATTTGGGGCCTTACATTTGTGGTCTTATCTCGGTATTCCCCGGCTTTATCTCCGATTCCAAAGGCCGGAATTCTGCTTAGTTCGATGCTTTATACGCTCTAATGGCTTTGGCCAGATCTTTGACCTCACCACAATTAAACGAGCAGGCCGAGCGAAGCCGCTTTAGCATGTCCTCTGCCCCTGCCAGATTACCGAGGGTCAAATAAAGCTCCCCCTTATATTCCAGAGCGCCAAGATGTTTTGGGTCTAGCGCCAGCGCGCGGTCATACGCCTTTTCTGATGCGGCATAATCCCCTAGTTTCCGCGAGGCATAGCCGGTCAGATTCCACGCATCAGCATTATCCGGGTTGGCTGCCACTTCCTTTTTCAACAGCGGCAGCGCGGCAGCAAAATCCTGCCGCTTGATCAGCGCCGAGGCACCTCGCATTGATTTGGAAATAGCAGCGGTGGTGCTAGAGACACCGTATGAGTCGGAACCCGCCGCCCGTGCCAGCGTCGTCATTGTGCCGACCAGCGCACCAACCAGTGCGGCTACTGCCAAAATCCTTAGTCCCGTGCCAGATAGTAATTTCACGTTATTCATTCTTCAATATCTCCACCAGCGCCAATCCAATCGGTGATGCCACCGACGTTACGCACATTCTGATAGCCCATGTCGTTCAGGGTTTTACCTGCCAGAGCAGCCATACCGCCAGCCGCGCAAACAATCAGGATTTCGGCATCCTTAGACAGCGCAGAATTGTGAAAATCTGTAGTCTCATCGGCGGCAAATTCGATAAAGCCGCGTGGAATACGGTGCGCACCCGCAATGGTGCCGGTCTTGGCGATATCACTGCTGTCCCGTACATCAATAAAGACGGCACCGCCATTTTTATGAACGGCAATCCCTTCTTCGGCGCTAATCCGTGGGACCACCGCATTGGCAGCCTCAAGATAGGCTTTGGCTGATAGATTTTGTGACATATCATCCCCTTTTCAAAATTTTATCCGCGCCTTTGACGCATCTGGTGATGACGCCGAGGCGAAACTTCTGATCGATAGATAGGTATTTGACGCGCGGGTTCAAGCCAACTCCCGCCGCGGCTATTTAGCTCGCCCGTTTGAGCTGAACCTTTGCACCTAATCTGAAACCATCGCTAGTGGTTAGGGCTTCAAATTCTGCGACAGCATCTCAATATGCTTTGGCGTGATACCGCAGCAACCGCCGATAATATCAGCTCCAATCCCGGCCCATTCGCTGGCATAGGCAAGATAGGCGCCGGGCGTGATATCTTGGCGAAGCTGAAACAGATCGCCATTCGCGCCGGCATATTCTTCGTCCATCAGCGGAAAGGCATTGGCATAAACACCAATCAGAGTGCGCGGTGCAGCGCGGCGGGCAGTAACAGCGTCGCGCGCCGCCCGCGCCAGTAATATGGCATCAGACATCACTTCGGGCTGGCTACAATTAAACAGCAGCGCATCAAGTCTGCTGCCATCAATGCCCGGCAAAAGCTCAGCAAGCATCTCACCCGACCGCAGCTTTGGTGTGCCTTTGGTAAATTTGGCGTCTTCCAGAGAGACCGAAAGCCACAAATCCGCCGCATGATCGGCAAACATTTCAAGAAAAATTTCGGCCTCGGCAATAGAGCTCAGCGTCTCGCCAATAATAATATCAGCAGTCGGAGTAAGATGTTCGCGGAAATTCTGCATTCTGTGACGCGCGAGCAACGGATCAAAAGCATCTGGCTGATAGCTGCCACACATTGGCGGTATCGACGCTGCAACCCTTACGGGATGCGGGGCCGCATCTGCTGCCTCGCGCGCCAGCTTTGCCGCCAGCCTCAACAAGCTAGACGACTCCGCCGCATATCGCTGCTCTCCAATGTGAAACGGAACGATGGCATAGGAATTTGTGGTGATCACATCCGCCCCGGCGGCGATAAATTCATCATGCACCTGACGAACGAATTGTGGCCCTTCGATCAGCGCGAGAGCTGACCATTCGGGCTGACGAAACGGCGCATCGATGGCCATGAGCTGCCGCCCTAAACCTCCATCGAGAATAATCATTTAATCACCTAAGGTCTGTGATTGACATGCAAGCATTACCAATGAGTATCCCATTTCTACGGGCTAATCTGAATGGCGATCTGGCGCTGCCAGTTGCGCCAGCAAATCCGGTCAATCAAATCATCATCATAGCCGTGCATCCGCATCGCCCCCACAACCGCCTGCACCCCCGCAACATCACCAATAGCATCGGGGACCAACGCCCCATCAAAATCAGACCCCAACGCGACCCCGTCAGCCCCAAGATGTTCCAGCAGATGATCGAGATGCTGGCAAAATATCTCCAGCGGCGTATCAGCATTATGCGCTCCGTCCTCACGCAGAAAAGCATTTACAAAACTAGCACCAACCAAACCGCCACTATCGGCAATTGCGTCCAGTTGATCATCGGTCAGGTTGCGCGGCGTGGGCGACAGCGCATGAACATTCGAATGGGTGGCAATTAACGGACGATCAGTGATTGCCGCCACATCCCAAAATCCGGCGGCGTTCATGTGCGAAAGATCGATCATAATACCAAGCCGGTTACACGCCCGCACAAGATCACGGCCAGCACCGCTCAACCCCGGCCCCTGATCAGGGTTGCCCGGAAACCCAAAGGGAACGCCGCAGCCAAACGCATTGGCGCGCGACCATACCGGCCCGATTGAGCGCACCCCGTCAGCGTACAGCGCTTCCAGATTATCCAATGACGGATGCACTGCCTCGGCGCCCTCAATATGCAAAATGACCGCCAGTGCATCATCGCCATGCGCCGCGGCAACGTCGGCTGCGTTAAGACAGCACCTGATATCTTGGGGAAAGCGGTCACGCAGCGAATGAAAAATCGAGGTAATTTCCGCTGTTATTCTTGCAGCTTCGTCAAAGGCAACCTCGGCGGTGGATAAAATACCCTTCCCTTTTTCGTCCAATACCGGAACGAACATCGCAAAAAAACCGCCGCCCATTCCACCGCTACGGGCCCGCGGCAAATCAATATCGGTCGTCTCATTGCCCTTAACAAAGCCGTCACCAGCTATGTCACCTGCCAGCCATAGCCGTAATAAAACATCGTTATGCCCGTCAAAAATCGCCTGCATGACGCCTGCCTCCCATCTCATTCGCAACAGATTAGGCATTTATTGGGCTGTGCGCAAAGATGTGATTTGCCCGATCCGCGCCTTTATGTAATTTTTTTTGAAAACCTTAGGTCTA
>JAACDV010000295.1 GCA_009936825.1 Bacteroidota bacterium
AATTATTGGCTTTGCCGGGCGTCGGGTCATCGAAGAGACTGTTCGCGAAAAACTGCCGGAAAATTTTCAGACCGCCGAATATCTGCAAGACCATGGCATGGTTGACGCGGTTGTTGCCAGAGCCGAGCAGCCCGAATTTATCGGCCGTGTTCTGGGCTTTCTGATGGAACAGCGCAAGGCCGCAAAGGCCGCCTGATGGCGCCGCCGGAAACTCCTGACAGTGCTAACCAAGATGACGCCGCACGCGCGGCCGACGCGCTTGACCGGTTGGCCGCACTTCATCCTAAACTGATTGATCTTGGGCTTGCCCGGACGTTTGATTTGCTGCGCAGATTGGCCAATCCCCATCACCGCCTGCCGCCCACAATCCATGTTGCCGGAACCAACGGCAAAGGATCGGTTATTGCCATGATGCGCGCCATGGCCGAGACGGTGGGCCTGTCAACGCATGTCTATGTATCGCCGCATCTCTGCCGATTTAATGAGCGCATTCGCCTTGCCGGCAGGTTGATTGAAGATGGTCAGCTTGCCACATTGCTAGAAGAGGTTGAGGCGGCCAACGAAGGTGCTGCGGTCACCTTTTTTGAGGTGACAACCGCAGCTGCCTTTCTCGCATTTTCGCGGTGTCCTGCAGATCTTTTGCTTCTTGAAACCGGGCTTGGCGGCGCACTGGATTCAACCAATGTTCTGGGCCAACCAGCCGCCACAATCATCACTCCGATTGCCCATGATCACGAACATTTTTTAGGGAATGATCTTGGCGTAATTGCCGGTCAAAAGGCTGGCATCATGCGCGCTGAGGTGCCTTGTTTCAGTGCCGCACAGAGCGATCAGGCCGCCGCCGCGCTTGACCAGCATGCTGACACTATCGGCACGCGCGTTCATGCCGTTGGCCGGGAGATTTTATCGACACAAGACGGCAATGCTCTATCGGAACAGGCAATTAAGGTAATGGCGCAGGAGTGGCAGGTAGTTCTGCCGCGCCCGTCACTGATCGGGCCGCACCAACTCGACAATGCGGTACTGGCGGCATCAGCGCTGTTTTCGGTTGCACATTCGCATTTTCCTGAAATTGATCTGGCAAAAATGGCGTCCGGACTGACGGAGGCAAAATGGCCCGGGCGGTTGCAGCGTTTACCCAGCGGCGTGCTGACGGTGCTGGCATCTGAACGGCCGATTTGGGTGGATGGCGCGCATAACGCGCATGGTGCTACAGCACTGGCTGCATCCCTAGATGACATTTATCCTGACACCGGAGATTCGCGCACCACCGAAACTTCGAAAACAACCAACAAATGGCATTTTATCTGCGGGGCGCTGAATACACGGCCAGCCGAGGAATTTTTGCAACAGATAGCGCCGTTTGCCGCCTCTATTCATTGCATTGCGATTCCGGATCAGCCTGCCAGCCTCTCAGCCGAAACTCTGGCGCAAAGAGCGCATCCCCTGATTGACAAGGTTAGAATCGCGGCATCAGTTCGAGGCGCAATTCAGGCAATTGCCAGCAGCGAGTCCGATGGTGACAGTCCCATCATAATTTGCGGATCACTATATCTGGCTGGCCATGTGCTGGCGGCGAACGCCACCCTCCCCGACTGATTAGCAGCCTTGACTTAACGGCCGCGGCTAACGGCAGCACCTCAGCTAATAGTGGATGTGATCCAAGCTTCAAGTTGTGATTTTGGCAGCGCACCAATTTTCTCGGCGATAACTTCACCATTCTTAAAAATAAGCAAAGTCGGAATTCCGCGGACATTATATTGCTGCGGGGTGAGTGGATTCTCGTCAATATTCAGTTTGACGATTGAAATTGCCTCGCCGCTTGTCTCGCTGATCTCTTCAAGCGCCGGGCCGATTGCCTTACAAGGACCACACCATTCAGCCCAGAAATCAACCAGAACGGGCTTATCGGCCTGCAAAACATCAGTAGAAAAATCGCCGTCGGTTGTCTTTGAAGTGGCCATGAGTGGGTGTCTCCATCAGTTCAAGAAAAATCAACGGGATCGCAATGTCCCAGCCATGATGAAAGTAAGTGCAAGGCGGCACAGCGTCAAGTTTTGGCGACAAACAAAGCGTCGCCAAATCCAAAAAACGATCAAAAATATCAATCTATCAGAATTTTATTCAACGCAGCGGGGCGCATTGCCGGCGTCACCTCCTGAATTGCGGCACGCTCGGTCCAGATCAAAAAGGAAACAATCGGGCGATCACCATACAGCTGTTCCACCAGGGCTGCATAAAGTGCCAGTTGCCGCTGATATGCAGGCGGCGGAGTGTCCGGCATTACGCCCGTCTTAAAATCGGCGATCACGATCTGATCATCACCGACATACATCCGGTCAATCTGACCGGCAACTCCGGTGGACCCGACCAAGCCGGTGATAGACGCCTCTGCCAGCGCGTCAGGACCGAATAAAGGCGCAAGCTGGGGCAGGGCCAACACCGCCAAAACCTCGGTCAGCAACGCTTCGGCCATTGGCTCTGGAACGGCGTTTTGCGCCGAAATCATAGTAGCGGCTGCGGTGTGTCTGCGCGCTTCGGGGACGCTAGGAAGCACTTCGAAAAACCGGTGGGCAAGTCGGCCACGCGCTAACGCTGCCGATACATGACTCAAACCCATTCCGGGCGCTGAACTCTTATCTTCAACGCCGGGGGAAGCAAACATATCCCCATCTGCCGCATCATCAGGCATTGATGGGCGCAGTGGACGGCTCGGGCGCGGCTCGGCAGGAGCATCCAGTCGCACCCACTCCGGCACGCCAGTCTCAATTTTATCTCCACTCGGGGGCAGCGTGATCAGCGCTGCAGGAGCGGGGGCGGCGGGCGCGCTGCTTACCTCGATGCGCATTGTACCGTCTTCATCCTCAACAACGCCTTCCATTTCAGCGATGATGCTGCGGAAATACGCGTAAGGGCTGTCTTTCAAAAAGCGGCGATGGGGAGCTTCCCATCCCCCGATCACGATACCGTCACGCGCACGCGTCAGCGCCACATATAAAAGCCGGTTTTCTTCATCCAGATTCGCATCTTTTTCCTGCGCGCGGGCAGATGTGACAAAATCTGGGCGCGAGCCGGACCCCGGTGCCCAATAGACAAAACCCGAGTCCGGATCTTTCACCAGTTGATCCGGATTCGATCTGGATGTCAGCATATCCGGCAAAATAACCACCGGTGATTCCCGCCCCTTCGCACCATGAATTGTCATCACCCGCACTTCATCTCCAGCGCCAGAATCCATATCGCGCCGCACCTCGCCGCCGCTGCCGCGTACCAATGCCAGAAATTCTGTCAAAGCAACCCCGCCGCTCGCCCCGAATTTCTGCGCAAGTCCCAGAAAATGATCCAAGGCCTCATCAACCGCCGGCCCCAGACGGCGGCGAAAATTCTCTCGTCTACTATTTAGAATATGGCTGAAAAAGGCGAATACCGACACCGTATCGGAAAGGCGCAGATAGCCCGACAGCCGGTCCGCCATCGCGCCAAGGCTCTCAATGACCGGCGCATCAGCGTCTGTGCCAGAATTTTGGTTAAGTTGGCTATTCGCACCGGCATGTTCCATCAACCGCGCATAAAGCGATTGCTTGCCTCTGGCATGGGCCAGCGTAAACAGCGTATCCTCATCAATCCCGAACAACGGCGATTTCAACACCGATGCCAGTTGCAGATCATCGTCCGGCAACAGCATAACATCGCCAAGTGCCAGCAAATCCTGAATTTCGATCTGCGCATCAAGCTTCATCCGGTCAGCTCCGGCCACCGGAATTCCTGCGCGTTGCAACGCCGCCAGCAATAGACGGTAATATTCGCCGCGTTTGCGAAGCAGGATCATCGCATCACCGGCCCGCATCAGGCGACCTGATGGCAGGCGGCGCGCGCCAATCCAGCTGGCCAGCCTTGTTGCCACATCTGCGGCGGACTTTGCCGCAGCGTCCTGCGTTTCCAGTATTTGGGGCGGCGCAAAACCCGGTGGCGGGGTGATTTCGCCCTCGTTACGAACGACATTCCACACTTCCACGAAACCGCCAGCATCGCAGCGGGCTGACCTGTGCTGTTGAAAATCAGGCATTCGCGGATCGGTTATGCCGGCACGCTCCGGCATCGCCCGATTGACAAAATCAAGCACCGTCTGCGACGAGCGAAAAGATACATCCAGCGACACATCACGAAGCGGGATTTGGCGGTCCGCCGCACGCCTCTTCAACTGCAAACGGTTTTGGCCCATAACCGCCGGATCAGCCCCCTGAAAAGAATAAATCGACTGCTTAAAATCACCAACAATGAACAATGATCGACCAAGATCGCGCTCGGTGCCGCCCGGCTCGTCCAGCGTTTCAAAAAACTCATCGCTTAACCGGCGCAGCAATTTCCATTGCGCTGGGCTGGTATCTTGCGCCTCATCAAGCAGCATGTGGCCAATACCATTATCCAACTTCCACGCCACCCACTGGGCCGCTTCGCCGCGCGCCAGCATGCCGTTGGTAAAGGTGATCAGGTCGTCATAATCCAGCACCCCCCGACGCCGTTTCAACGCCTGATACTCACCGTAAAACGCCTTTCCATAGGCATAAAGTGCCAGTGTCAGATCACGACATTGCTGGTTGGCACGCGCCGCAATAAAAGGTGTGAGGTGATTTTGAGTATCGGTGAACACATCAACAATGCGGGGAAACTGGTCACGAATTGCGGCATTCGACAGGCTAGATCGCGGCTTTGAGTTGGTAAATAATGCGTCGATCAGCATGTCTATGCTGGACCGCCGTCCGACCTCATCCCTCCCCAGCCAGCCGGTTAGCGCATTGCCACGTTTGATATGTTGGGCAACGCCGCTTTGCTGCAAGGCGGCCGCACTTGCCCGCAGCCCTTCATCATCAATTTTTGATAATGCGGCATCCATCTGCGCTGTAATGTCCAGCGCTGGATCAATGCCGCGGTCATTGGCAAAATGCGTTGCCAATTGATCTAGAATATCTGAACGGCCTAACCGGTCTTCATTGCCCAACAGTTGGCCCAGCAAACTCTCGGCATTGCCCTCACCGGTTTGCTCGGCCAATGCGGCGATGGCATCGTTGATCGCCGGATCACCCCGCTTCATAATCGCCTCACGCGCCAGTGTTTTCAAACGCTCCTGCTCAAATTCATCGGCAAGTTCGGTGTTAGGCACGACGCCAGCCTCAATCGGAAATCGCCGCAAAACTGATTGGCAAAATGAATGAACCGTCTCTACGCGCGGGCCATTGTCATTGTCCAGAATTTCGGCAAACAGACTTCGAGCGCGCGCTAATATCACCTGCGAGGGGACCGGGATTCCCATCAACGCCAAATCGCTATTCAGCTCTTCGGCGGTCATTACCGTCCAGATAGCAAGCTTACTCAAGATCCGGTTGCGCATTTCTGCGGCGGCGGCGCGCGTGTAGGTAACACACAAAATACTATCAGGAACAGCGCCTGCCAGCATCAAACGCAGCACGCGGTCGGTCAGCAGCTTGGTTTTGCCCGTTCCAGCATTTGCCGACACAAACACCGAAGATTGCGGATCCGATGCCGCCGCTTGTTGATCAGATGCCTCACGCGCGATAGCAGGATCAAACCCCTTGCTTTCAACTGCGGCCTCAGCACTGGTTTCTTGTCTGGCCTCTGGAGACCTTCCAGATGAAATTTTAGCGCCAACTCCGCCAAGCCATTCATCAACACGCGCCAGATGGTTATAGCGGGGGAAAGCCGGGCGCACGGCAGGATCTGGCAGGCTGGCATAGGCGCAGTCCGGATCATCAAATCGCGCCAAAAGCTGAGCAAGACTGGCATAGGTATCTTCGGCCTGCCAGTCTTTGGGCAGCACATCCGTGCGACTGCCGCCTTCACTGCGCCTACCTGTCAGCTTCCAGTATTGCATCGCCACGACGTCATCCGCGGCCACCTCCAGAAACCCGCCATATGCCGCAATCACCGCTTCAATCAACAGTTGTGTTCGGCGGCCCTTTTCAACCTCAGCGGCGGTTGGCGTATTGCCCGTCTTATAGTCCAGAACAACCAGCCCGCCATCAACCATCTGGTCTATGCGGTCGGCGCGTGCCTTGAAAATTGCGGGACCGTTCGGAGCTTCAAAAGTCAGCTTGCCGTCAATTTCGGCATGGCCTTTTACCATCTGCTCACGGCGGGCACGCTCGGTCTCAACAAACCAGGCCGCCACAGTCTCGAAAGCCGGCCACCAGAAAACCCGCACATTTGGTGACTGCCACCATGGGGTAAACATCTTTCGGCCAACGGTGCGCAGCTGGTCCAGCGCATCATCGGGCAACGGGCCGGACGGGTGTGCCTTTAGAAAACTGGCAAGCGCATCATGCACAAGATTACCACGAAGGGCAGCGTCAATCGGCCGATCCAGATCGTCAAGCGGGCGCAACCGCAGCACACGTTTGGCATAAACACTGTAGGGGTCGGCGATCCAGTCATCCACCTCGGTAGCAGAAAATTCACGCGGTCTTGCCGAAATTGGCGGCTTTGGCTGGGGGCGTGCAACAGGTTGCTGTGTTTCAACAGGCATCAATCTTGAAAGCGTCGAAAGCCAATTTCCCGCACCGTCATCACTGACATAACCATTGGTATCATAGGTGCCTCTATTTACCGCATCGGTGATATGCAGCGCTGCCAAAACCGCTTCCAGCCTTTGCAGCCAGCGGCTGGGCGTTGTAACGGCATCACCGTCACGAAGCGCGCGGGTTACAATCACTTCGGGTGCGCAGATTGCCATCCACACATCATGTGCACTAAGGCCGGTACGCCAATTATGTGGTTGCAGCCCCACAGTACGGCGCATTTCAGCATTGCTCCATGGGTCAATTTCAGGGCGTGGCGGCCAGTTCCCCTCGTTAAATCCACCTAGAATCAATCTATCCGCGCTTTGCATTCGCGCCTCAACCGGGCCCAGAATAGCCAGCCTCGGATGCGCTGGCCAAGTCCGGCGAACTGTTTTTTCTTGCTGCAACTGCGTCAGAATTTGTGGAAAGGACTCAACATCGATCTCAAAGCTGCCACCCGTATCCACCAGCGAAGCCAGCAATGATGCTGCCGCGAAACCATCTTCATGAATCCACAAATTTGCTGCGCCATTTTCGCGGTCAACTTCGCCGCTCTCGAGGCATTGCTGTGATGCCATATTCTCTGCGGCGCGGCCCAGTGCCTCAGCAAGACTGGCAAGCGTTGGCAGGCTGTGATGCCAACATTGCAGAAATTCAGCTAGCGGCGCTTCAACGTGCTGCGCCACAAAATGACTAAGTTCTTTATAATGTGCCGCGGAGATTTGGTCGTGTGCCCTACCTTTGGCGTCGTTGCGCTGCGCGCCCTCCTCCAACCGTTGAAAAACGCCGGCAAGACCGGGCGGCGGGCGATACCCGCGTAGAATGGCACGTTCAAGCAACCGCACCTTCAAGCGAAATTCGGAGGACGGCAGACCTCCTGCGGCCAGCGGATGTTTCAGAAAGGCCAGCATTTGCACCGGGGCAAAATCTTCGGCAATCATCGCCACAAGAAGATGCAGAAATCCTCCCACTTTTGTTTGTGACAGCGGACGACCTGCAGAGTCATCAACATCAATTTTCCACCGCCCAAGCGCCGCAATCACTGCCTCGGCAAGCTGGCGATCAGGTGTGATCAGTGCTGCAGTTTTTCCTGGTTGCTGTAGAATCTCACGCATGGCCAGCGCAATCAGCCCAGCCTCATGCACGCGGCTCTTGCAATTTATCAGCGACAGGCCTTTCAGCGCATCACGGCCCAGATCAGGTTTTGTCCGGCCAAGCTGCCGCCAGTCAGCCGTCAGGCGCGCGGGCTTAAACGCCTCTCGCATCAGGTTTTGGCGCAGCGTAGCAATCGGCGACGCGCCTTTCCCGGTTTCGGACGCAGACCCATCGGGCGCAAAAGGCCAGACTGCAACCTGCTGCGGCTCAGTATCCAGACTGTCAAGAAGCACCGAAAGCTGATGCTGAGGGTGACCGGAATCATGGCAAATATCCGGCCAATGATCTATCGCCCCCAAATCCAGCCCGGGAAGAACAACATGGCCATTTGGCAGGCGCGCCACGGTGCAAATCAACTCCCGCGTGGCAGCAAACGTACCGGTGGAGCCCGCGACAATAATCAGATCATCAGGCTGGGTTTCCTGCCATATCTGACAGCGCAACCGCAGCAACCGGTTCCGTCGGTCGACTGCATCAATCACCCCATCCTCCGCCAAAATTGCTGGCCAGCGATCAATCAGAATTTTCAAAAGCTGGAGAATATCCTGCCAGTGCTGGGAAAACTGGGCCGGCAAAAGATCGCGAAGCATGGCGGCATCGGCGTCGGCATTACATAGCTGATCAAGAAGATGGGCCAGTGATGCCGCAAGGGTTACCGTTTGCGGCGGTGTTGGCAATACACCGCCAAGTTTGAATCTGCCCAAAATCCGCGCCAGTAATAGCTGGCGACGCAGCGGGTCCATCGCTGGCGGCAGGCCTACCCCCTCAGCGGCAAAGACAAGAACATCAGCCTGATCCTCTTCAACATCACCGATGGGCTCGATGCGCGGCAGCAATGTTGCTTCGTTGGGGCGCACCTCCAGAAAGGCGGCACGAAGCGACAGCGCCGCCCGGCGTGACGGCACCAAAATTGTGGCCCGCGCCAGTGCTTCGGGGGTTAGCGCGAACTTGCCAATGCCTTTGGCCAACGATGTGGCGAACGGCACCCCTGCCGGAATGGAAAAGACTGAGGGGGAGAGAGTTTCGATCATCGGAGTAGTATAAAAGCAATTGGCATCAATGACGAGAGCACCAGTATACAATTGTGCGTGATGTCACCGTTTAGCTGGAAAATAGCTATGATGCGGCGAACTGCGTTTCAAGCTCTAGCAGCCGGTCCTGCCAGTTAGATCCCCCTTCAAGACAAATGTTTCTGCCGGTCTCACCTTCAAAATTTAAGGTGGCAACCAGCGCGCGGCGCGGCAAGTACCGGCCAAGATTCTCTGCCCACTCGATCACCGAAATAGCATCAACAAAAGCATCCTCAATTCCCAGCTCCAGCGCTTCTTCCGGCGTTTCCAATCGGTATAAATCAAAATGCATGACAGTTGGCATAGATGAAGCTGGGGATGAGGATGGGGATGGGCTTGGATCGCCTGAATAAGTTTGGACTAGGGTAAAGGTTGGACTGGGGATGTCCTGCTCATCTGGATAAAAACGGCGAATTATTGCGCGCGCCAATATCGATTTTCCAGCCCCCAGCGGCCCACTAAGCGCCACCACATCGCCCTGCACCAGCGTTCCGGCCAGCAAAAAGCCCAGCCGTTCAGTTTCGGCCGGGCTTTCTATTTTCAGGTCCAAACGGGGCATCGCGGGCTAGTAGCGATACTGCTCGCTCTTGAACGGACCCTGCGCTTCAACACCGATATAACCGGCCTGATCATTGCTAAGTTGAGAGAGAGTTGCCCCCACTTTTGCAAGATGCAGCGCCGCAACTTTTTCATCGAGGTGACGCGGCAGCGTATAGACCTTATTTTCATATTTATCGCCGTCGTTCCATAATTCCATCTGCGCTAGAACCTGATTGGTGAAGGAAGCCGACATGACAAAGGACGGGTGCCCGGTTGCACATCCAAGGTTCACCAAACGTCCTTTGGCCAGAAGAATGATCCGCTTGCCATCAGGGAATTCAACTTCATCCACCTGCGGCTTAATTTCGGACCACCCCATATTTTGCAATGCCGAAACCTGAATTTCATTGTCGAAATGGCCGATGTTACAAACAATCGCTCGGTCCTTCATCTCACGCATATGGTCCAGTGAAATCACATCACGATTACCCGTAGCAGTCACAAAGATATCTGCCTTCGGGGCGGCTTGCTCCATCGTGACAACTTCATAGCCTTCCATCGCCGCCTGCAAAGCACAGATCGGATCAACCTCTGTCACCATGACCCGGGCACCACCTTGACGAAGCGATGCGGCAGATCCCTTGCCGACATCACCGTACCCAGCAACTCCAGCCACCTTGCCCGCCATCATTACATCAGTCGCGCGGCGGATACCGTCCACCAATGACTCGCGGCATCCATACAGATTATCGAATTTTGATTTGGTCACCGAGTCATTCACATTGATCGCTGGGAAGGGCATTCCGCCAGCTTCGGCCAGCTGATAAAGACGCAGAACACCTGTTGTGGTTTCTTCTGAAACGCCTTTGATGGCATCACGCTGGGTTGTGAACCAGCCGGGGCTGGACGCCAGACGCTTATTAATCTGTGCTTTCAGATATTCCTCTTCTTCGCTTTCGGGGGTTGCCAGCACATCCTCACCAGCTTCGGCGCGTGCGCCAAGCAAGATGTACATGGTGGCATCACCACCGTCATCCAAGATCATGTTGGCACATTTACCGCCTGACCAATCGAAGATGCGGCCGACATACTCCCAATATTCTTCCAGCGTCTCACCCTTTTTTGCAAACACGGGAACGCCCGAGACCGCAATGGCGGCGGCGGCTTGATCCTGCGTTGAGTAGATGTTGCACGACGCCCAGCGCACATCTGCCCCTAACGCAACCAGCGTTTCAATGAGAATGGCGGTCTGAACAGTCATGTGAAGACACCCTGCAACACGCGCACCGCTTAACGGTTTGGCTGCCCCGAACTCGTCACGCAGCGCCATCAGGCCCGGCATTTCAGTTTCGGCGATTGACAGTTCTTTACGGCCCCAGTCGGCAAGGCTCATGTCGGCAACAACGTAATCGTTTGACATCGGTACTCTCTGCAAAATGGCTAAAGGAAATCGAGGTTTATCAGATAAGTATTTTTTTGGAAAGCTTCAAGATACGCGTAGCGTGGCTATATCTGGCCAATTTCCCGATTCCTTATATCAACCGCATAGCCCTGATCGCGAAGCCAGCTTCCAATCGTCTTTGCCGCCCAGACAGATCGGTGCTTTCCGCCGGTACAGCCAAAGGCGACATTCAAAATTGGGCGGCCTTCGGCGGTCATCCTACCCAGCATTTCGGTTAATATGGTTTTATAAGCATCAATGACCTTCATCGCTGCGGCATCTTCGCAAAGAAAGGCGTCAACTTCAGGATCAAGTCCGGTTTTTGCCCGTAGATCATCATTCCAATGCGGATTATTGGCAAACCGCATATCAATCACAAGGTCGCTATGGTCAGGCAGGCGCAGACGATAGGAAAAACTAACGATGCGGATATCAGTTTTGAAATCTTCTTCCAGCCGCAAAGCGGCCAAAAGCAGGCTGCGTAAATTTGCCGGTTTAACGCCGCTGGTATC
>JAACDV010000296.1 GCA_009936825.1 Bacteroidota bacterium
CTCGCCCGTCCCAAATTGTGGGCCGAAACCGCCTGCTCCAAACTTACTTTTGCTGATTTTCATGACCAGCTTAACCAGGCTGACGCCAAGGATCGTGCGTATCACGGGAATAAATAGGATCAGCCCGGCTGCGTCGGTAACATATCCCGGGATCAGCATTAAAACCGCACCAACAAGGATGGCAACGCCGCTAGCCATTGATGCAAGCGGGGCCTGCCCGCGTGAAATTTGCGTTTGCAGGGACGCCATGACAGACCGCGCCTGATTTCGAAGAAGCCAGATTCCGACCATAGCCGTGACAAAAACACCGATTATGGTTAGCATAACGCCTATTTCAGCGCCAATTGCCACGAAAATCGTGATTTCGAGCCAGGCCCAGAGGATTATAAAAATGACTATGAAGATTGGCACGCGCCGGTTTCCTTGGTTTCCGTAAAAAAGAGAAAAAAGTCCTCTTTGCCTAGTTGCTATATTGTTTACAGAACATATGTAACCTTGGGACAAACTTTTTAACGGTAATTCTCTTAACTAAGTGCATTATATCGTCAAACCCTTTATAAATTATTATGGTCATTATACGATAGAGGATCGTTGTTCAGGTTCTTTTTCGTTGGGGCCAAATAATCGTCTTCAGGACCAACCAATCCCGTTAGGGGAAAATCGTGCCATTTATTGATATTATCATTTTTGCTGTCATTGCTGTGTTGCTCGTGCTGCGCCTTCGTTCTGTTCTGGGCCAGCGTTCCGGTTATGATCAGCAGCAACCGCGTGATGGCGCTCGTCATTCCGCAGATGCCGATGTCATTCCGATTGAATCCGGGCGCAAATCCGAAGCTAATGACGGGCATGGGATTGAGGCTATTCGCAAGGCTGACCGAAATTTTTCTGAGGCAGAATTCAAGACCGGCGCCGCAGCGGCTTTAGAGATGATCCTGCAATCTTATGCCGAGGGCGACCTGACACAATTAAAGCGTCTCCTCAGCTATGATATTCTGCAAAGCTTTACCCAGTCAGTGCAACAGCGCATCTCGGATGCGGAAACATTGACTATCAAGGTGGATTCTCTTGAAGATGTGAAAATCACAGATGCGAAGGTTTTCGACAACATTGCCTCGGTAACAGTTGAATTTCAGAGTATCCAGACCCGCACGCTGATCGCTAGTGACGGTACTTTGATTGAGGATGAAGACACCGGAACGCGGAATGTTGTTGATATCTGGACCTTTGAGCGTGATTTAACGCTGGGTGATCCAAACTGGAAATTGGCTGAAACCGGCTCACCAGATGATGAGTAATTGCCTGATTGATCGTTTTTGGAGCTCTGGCGTGTTGAGAAATGGCAAAATCAGGCAGAAAATCAGATAAGAATTCAGAAGTGATCGATGACGAAACGATCTGGCAACGCGTTACCCGCGATATAAAAGCTTATAAACGGCAGGAAACCCTATCGCAGGTCTCATCTTCTAAGAATGCTGGCCAGGATACTGCTGGTCCGGATAAAGGTGGTCCGGATAAAGGTGGCGCACCTTTAGCGGTCCGCCCCATTTCTGGCTCAAAAAATCGCAAAACATCCCTACGGGCAGATAAAAATTCAGCTCTCCCCGATACTCAGAAATTGGCGCCGATGCCTGTAGATGTGCGGTCTGGCGAGCATGCCGGTCTTAACCGTTCAACGCTGCGCCGCCTAAAACAGGGTGAGATGGATATCGCTGCACGGCTGGATCTTCATGGGATGACCGCGGCGCAGGCTGAACGGCGCCTATATAGGTTTATTGAAACTGCCGCATTGGCCCAACATCGCTGTGTTTTGGTCATCACCGGAAAAGGCGCGAACGGGATGGGTGTTCTTCGCCGTCAGGTGCCTTTATGGCTAAAATCGCCGCCGTTATCCCAGAATATTCTGGCGCTGTCATCAGCAAAACCAGCCGATGGTGGTGATGGGGCACTTTATGTCATGCTTCGCCGTCAGCGGAAAATTTCATGATGGTATTACTATGACACCTTTTGGTGAGAAAATGCGTTCCCTTCGACGCGCGCGGGGCCTGACACAACAGCAACAGGCGAATGCACTTGGGGTCTCGAAGGCCTATATCTCCGCTCTTGAGACTGGCGCACGGGGAAGGCCATCGGTGCCGCTGGTTGATCAGATATGTGTCTGGCTTGGTTTGATCTGGGATGATGCCGAAGACTTAAAAGTTCTGGCGGCGTTGTCGCATCCAAAACCCACAATTGACGCCAGCAAATGCCACCCCTCAGCGGTCAAACTGGCCAATTTGATGGCACAAAGTATCACGATGCTGGATGAAGCCGGGTGTGAGCGCGTGCTGGACACGTTAAATAATGAAATTCGAAAGGGTGGCGACAGCTAATTTTATAGCCAAAACGCCTTTCATCTTCGTTTTCATGTCATTTTGATCGCGTAAAATTGATCAATATAGAGTTTTGGTGTCTTTGTTAGCGCATAAAGGTGTGATAGGAAGGCGCCTCACAACCATAAAACTCAATCTCCGCTTAAAAGCTATTGGTGCCAAATGACCCCGGAAAAGCTTGTTGGACGAGCCGCCAAAATTTCAGTTGAAACACCGTCGCGGCTCTCGCCAAGTGACTTGCCTCAGATATGTGATGCCGCCGAAGATGCAATTCTTGCTGGTGGTGGTTTTGGCTGGCTAACCCCGCCGCCGCGCTCGGTCATGGAAGATTACTGGCGCGGTGTGCAGATGGTACCCGAACGCCACCTTGTCTTGGCGCGTTTGGATAAGGTTGTCAGTGGAAGCTGTCAGATCGTGCGTCCGCCACGCAATAATGAAGCTCAGAGATTTACCTGCCAGCTGACAACATTTTTTGTAGCGCCATGGGCGCGCGGTCATGGTCTGGCCCAGATGATCGTTGCCGAAGCCGAAGCGTTGGCTAAATCCAAGGGATTCACCATGATCAATCTGGATGTGCGATCGACGCAAGTTCGCGCTATTCAGTCTTTTGAGGCACGTGGATTCAAACGCTATGCCACCAATGATTTTTATGCCCGTGTCGATAATCAGTATGTTCAGGGGTTTTATTATCATAAGGAGCTGAAATGACGCCCCCTCAAAAATCATCCTGCGAGCCGGTGCGCTACGATAATAGCAATGTGTTTGCATGTATTTGGCGCGGCGAGATTCCCTGCAAAAAGATAGCTGAAGATGACCATACGCTGGCCTTTGAAGATATCAGCCCCGCGCGCGCTGTACATGTTTTGGTGATTCCTAAAGGGCCTTATGTGGACTGGTTGGATTTTGCCGCAAAAGCCTCAGCCGATGAACAGATAGCTTTCATGCGGATGATTGCGCATGTCGCTGAAATAACTGGTATTGCCGAAACCGGCTTTCGGGTGATTTCTAACATTGGCCAGAATGGTCATCAGGAAGTCCCTCACTTACATATGCATGTGCTCGGCGGTGAGGCTGTTGGCCGGATGGTGAGCCCCAGTTAAATACTAATTTGATAATGCTGATTTAGTCGGGATTCCAACAGGTTAATTAATCCCACCGGTGCGGTATTTTAGGTAAATCTAACATACTTGCGGGCTCGCCTACATGTATCCATCATACCCTATTCAAAGGTATAGCTTCACTCAAATGAGTGCTGCGGTGAATGTTCTGCCCGTTTTTGAGTCCATCCCTGCCGAGAGGGGCGCTGGTTCGATAGCGCGCTGGATGGATCGGATGATTTATGATGCACGCCAAAATCAGCACCGTGGCTTTTCGGGGCATCGACACTATTCCGGTTGAGGTTCAGGTGCATATTGGCAAAGGCCTTCCGTCGATGGCGATTGTTGGTCTTGCTGACAAGGCTGTTGGCGAGTCTAAGGAACGTGTCCGCGCCGCGTTAGCATCCATTGGCTTGGCGCTTCCTCCCAAACGTATTGTGATTAATCTTTCGCCTGCCGATGTTTTGAAAGAAGGTGCGCATTTCGACCTTCCCATTGCGCTTGGACTGCTGGTTGCCATGGGGGCTGTTCCGGCGGATGCCGTTGATGGGTACCTGATTCTTGGTGAGTTATCCTTGCATGGCGGGATCGAAGCTGTGTCGGGCGCTCTGCCAGCTGCGATGGCGGCGGTGGGTGCCGGTCAGAATTTTATTTGTCCAGCGAAATGTGGTCCCGAAGCCGCATGGGCAACGGATTTGAATATTATCGCACCGCCGGATCTGGGTTCATTGTTGAACCATCTTCGCGGTGGGCAGTTTTTGCCGTCGCCCAAGCCCACATTACTGCCTGCCGCTAGTACCGCCCCGGATATGAGTGATCTTAAAGGGCAAGAAACCGCACGCCGCGTTCTGGAAATAGCTGCTGCAGGAAAGCATAATTTGTTGATGATTGGACCGCCAGGTGCAGGAAAATCCATGCTTGCGGCACGCCTACCTGGGCTTTTGCCGCCGTTAACGCCGCGTGAGGCATTGGAGGTCACAATGTTGCATTCGGTTGCTGGACAATTATCGGCTGGCGGCCTGATCCAGAGTCGTCCCTTTCGAGAGCCGCATCATTCGGCGTCAATGCCTGCCCTTGTAGGTGGCGGGATGCGCGCCAAGCCTGGCGAGATTTCATTGGCGCATTGCGGCGTTCTGTTTCTTGACGAGCTGGCTGAGTTCTCCAAATCTGTCCTTGATGCCCTTCGCCAACCTTTGGAAACAGGAAGGATTGTTGTTGCGCGGGCCAATCATCATGTGACCTATCCGGCACAATTTCAGCTGATTGCCGCGATGAATCCCTGCCGGTGCGGGCATCTTGGTGATCCGGCGCGTGCTTGTGCGCGGGCACCGGCGTGTGGACGCGCCTATGCAGAACGCATTTCAGGACCGATGATTGATCGGTTTGATCTGATCATTGAGGTCCCTGAAGTCAGCGCGAAATTGTTGTTATCGCCGGAGGAAGGCGAGGCAACATTATCAATAGCAGGCCGGGTTGCGGCGGCACGCGAGTTTGGCCAGCTTCAGATAAAAGGCAACCCAGATGGAATTGGGGCTGAGGAAAAGCCGCCCTCTGCCGATGATATGAGCGCCGATGCAAGGGCGTTGCTGACGTTGGCACTCGACAAACAATCGCTGTCAGCGCGCGGATTTCACAAAGTTATCCGGGTGGCGCGAACGATTGCGAACTTACAGCAGATAGCACAAATTGACCGGCCACATCTTGCCGAAGCGCTGGCCTATCGCTCGATGCCATTGCTGGCATGATTTGGAAGTGCCCGTTCAATGGCATCCCAGGTCAGCGCGGCGATATCAATTCCGGAAAGTCGCTGAATTTCGCGGATACCCGTTGGTGAGGTGACGTTGATCTCGGTCATATAGTCGCCAATCACGTCAATTCCGACAAATAACAGTCCGCGCCGTCGAAGTTCCGGCCCTATGCGGTCACAAATTTCCTGATCGCGCGGTGTCAGATTACTGGCAACGGCTTTTCCGCCTACATGCATGTTTGACCGGGCCTCGCCCTCACTTGGAATGCGGTTAACAGCTCCAACAGCTTCACCATCAACTAGGATAATCCGCTTGTCCCCTTGCCTTACTGCAGGCAAATAGGCTTGCACCATGACCGGCTCGCGGTTGCTGGCAAAAAACATCTCAAGAAGCGAGTTCAGATTTTGATCATCGGGTTGAAGGCGGAAAACACCAGCCCCGCCATTGCCAAACAGCGGCTTGACGATAATATCCTTATGTTTTTGGCGAAAGGCGCGAATAGTATCAACATCACGGCTGATTAGCGTCGGTGGCATCAGGTCGCTGAACAGCGTGACCAGCAGCTTTTCCGGCGCGTTGCGAACTTCAGCCGGATTATTCACTACCATTGTGGAGGATGGCAGCATCTCAAGAAGATGCGTCGCGGTGATATAGCTCATATCAAAAGGCGGGTCCTGACGCATTAGAATGACGTCAAAATGGGTTAGCGTGCGCGTCTCAAGAGCACCTGTGCTGGCATGATTGCCGCCTTCATCCCGAAGCGTCAGTGATTGGCCTATCGCCTCAATCCTATTTTCGTTCAATGACAGTCTGTCGGGCGTGTAATACCAAAGGCTGTGGCCACGTTTTTGCGCCTCTAACCCAAAGGCAAAAGACGTATCCCCATCGATATCTATCGTTTCGACGGGATCCATCTGGATAGCCACACGAAGTGCCGATTTCATATTTTCAGACCTAATTTTATCAAATTAACCCGAACGGGCCTAGTCGCGCTGGTCGGTTTGCAGGGTGATATAATTCACCACCTGCTTGGCAAACTTAAGGTCGCGTGCATGGCGCACTACCCGGTTCATTTCTTCAGCATCAGATGCGACACCGGACAGGTATACGATACCATTCACCACATCAATGCTGAAATTCAACGAAGACACATCGCCGTCAGCAATGAGCTTGCCACGAAGCTGTGCGCCGGCCGCCATATCCTTGGCGATCTCCTTGATTGATGATTTGTCGGTTACCTGTATCTCGTTAATCACCTCACGGACGCCGCGAATCTCCCAAGAAAGCTTTGTTGCCAGAATTTTTTCTTCCGGTGTTTTGACTTTTCCTGTCAGCAATACCGACCCATCATTGACGGTCACATCAACTGTGGTGGAAAGACTAGCGTCATTTTGCACGAATTTGTCATGCAA